>JAPLIW010000375.1 GCA_026388915.1 Deltaproteobacteria bacterium | reverse complement strand
CCCCGATCAAGAAGGGATGGGAGCGCTGGCCATTCTTCAGGGGATCGAAGGGGGAAAGATCAAGGGGCTCTACCTGGCCGGCGAAAACCCCGTGGTTACCTACCCGGACTCGGGGCGGACGAAGGAAGCCCTGGCCTCGCTGGATTTCCTGGTCGTCCAGGACTGTTTTTTGACCGAGACCGCCTCCCTGGCCCAGGTGGTGCTCCCGGCCGTGACCTTCGCGGAGAAAGAGGGGACCTTCACCAACGTGGACCGGAGGGTTCAGCGGGTCCGGCCCGCTCTGCGGCCCCCGGGAGAAGCCCGGCCCGACTCTTGGATTTTCCAGAATCTGGCTCGGGAGATGGGCGCCGATGTGGGGCCGGCAACGGCCAAAGAAGTGAACGACGAAATCCGGAACCTGGTACCCCTGTACGGGGGAATCACCCATGCCCGCCTGGACTCCCGCGAATGTCCGGCGGGAATTCAGTGGCCCTGCCCTTCCGCCGATCATCCGGGGACGCCCATCCTGTACGAGAAGGAATTCCCCCGGGGCAAGGCCCGATTGATTTTCACGGAATATGAAGAGCCAGCGGGGAAAATGGATTCCTCCTTCGTCCTGGCCACCGGGCCCACCCTGTTCCACTCCGGCTCTCTTTCCCTCCTGAGCCCGGGGCTGGCCCGGCTGCAGGGGGAAGGGTTCGTCCTGGTCCATCCGAACGACGCGAAGAATCTCGGCCTGACCGAAGGGCAAATCGTTGTTTTGGAATCCCCGCGGGGAAAGGTGGCGGTGAAAGTCTCCGTTTCCCCCAAAACGGCCCCCGGCGTCCTTTTCGTTCCCGGCCATTTCGCGGAGAACGGCGGGAGCCGGCTGACCGGTTGGGATTTGAAGACCACCCGCGTGAAATTGGAGAAAAGGTAGCTCCCCTGCCGGGGAAAGAGGAAAAGGTATGCTTATTTATTTCCTGATTTCGCTGGTGAAGGTCCTGATCGTCTTTACGGTCATACTCCTCATCGTGGCCTACATGACCCTCATGGAAAGAAAGGTCCTGGGCCGCATGCAGGTCCGTTTCGGCCCCAACCGCGTCGGGCCCTTCGGCCTGCTCCAGCCCGTGGCCGACGGGATCAAGCTCTTCTTCAAAGAAGACATCATCGTCCCCCATGCCAACCGGGTCATTTACATCCTGGCCCCGGGGGTGCTCGTCACCACGGCCCTGGTGAGTTACGCGGTCATTCCCTTCGGAGACTCCATCAAGATCCTGGGCCAGAGCATCGACCTGGTGGTGGCGGACGTGAACGTGGGCCTGCTCTACCTCTTCGCCGTCTCCTCCCTGGGAGTGTACGGCGTGGTCATGGGGGGCTGGGCTTCGAACAACAAATATTCCCTCCTGGGGGCCATCCGCTCTTCGGCCCAGATGATCAGCTACGAGCTCTCCCTCGGCCTCTCCATCGTGGGAGTGCTGATGATCGTCGGGTCTCTCTCCCTCAACAAGATCGTGGAGGCCCAGGCCCCGGTCTGGTTCATCCTCTACCAGCCCCTGGGGTTCATCATCTATCTGATCTCCGCCGTGGCCGAGTGCAGCCGGACCCCCTTCGACCTGACCGAATGCGAGAACGAGCTCGTGGCCGGCTATCAGACCGAGTACAGTTCCATGAAGTTCGCCTTGTACTACCTGGCCGAATACATCCATATCCTGGTGGTGAGTTCCCTGGCCGTATCCCTCTTCTTCGGGGGATGGCAGGGGCCTTTTCTGCCCCCGGTGATCTGGTTTTTGATCAAGGTCTTCATCTTTATCTTTTTCTTCATCTGGATTCGGGCCACCTTCCCCCGTTTCCGGTATGACCAGCTGATGAAATTCGGATGGAAAGTTCTCTTCCCCCTGGCCCTGGGGAACATCCTGCTCACCGCCGTGGGCATCATCCTCTTCTCCAAATAGAGGCGGGAAGAACCTTTTGCGAGGACCCCTATGATACTTCCGCTGCTGAAAGGACTGAGATTAACCTTCCGGACTTTTTTCACCCGGCCCATCACCCTCCAGTACCCGGAGCAGAAGATGGTCATGTTCCCCCGCTTCCGGGGGCTGCACGAGCTGGCCCGGGACCCGGAGGGGAAGATCCTCTGTGTGGCCTGCGAACTCTGCGCCGCCGTGTGCCCGGCCAATTGCATCCGGGTGGAGCCGGCCGAAGGCCCCACCCACCGGCGTTTCCCCAAGGTCTACGAGATCGACCTGGGACGGTGCATCTTCTGCGGTTTCTGCCAGGAAGCCTGCCCTTACGGAGCCATCCTCCTGCGGGGCAACTATGAGACCGCCAGCTACACCCGGAAGGACCTGGTCTACAACCGGGACCAGCTTATCCACGCTTACGACCCGAAATAGGGAGGCCCGTACTCATGCTGGAAACTGCCCTCTTCGTCATCTTGGCCGTGTTCACCGTGGTGACCGCCATAATGGTCATCGTTCAGCGCAATCCCGTAAACAGCGCCATCTTTCTCATCCTGACCTTCTTCTCCCTGGCCGGGATTTATCTCCTGCTCCACGCGGAATTCATCGCCGCCGTCCAGGTCATCGTCTACGCCGGGGCCATCATGGTCCTCTTCCTCTTCGTGATCATGCTCCTGAACCTGGAAAAGGAAAAGCGGCTCGTGGCCCGGAACCGGCTGATGAAGGGGGTGGGGATCTTGCTGGGCGTGGCCCTGCTGATTCAGTTCGGGATGGTCTTCCAGCACGTCATGCTAGAGGGGGCCAAGGGGAAGTTCCCCCCGGAAAAGGTCGCCGCCCTGGGAAATACCCAGGTGGTGGCCCAGCTTCTCTTTACCGATTTTCTACTTCCTTTCGAGATCACCTCGGTGCTGCTCCTGGTGGCCATCATCGGGGCGATCGTTCTGGCCAAACGCGAAATCTAGGGAGGAGCGGAAATGGTCTCTCTTTCCAGTTACTTGATTCTCAGCGCGATCCTCTTCAGCATCGGGGTGGTGGGTTTCCTGCTGCGGCGCAACACCATCGTGATCTTCATGTCCATCGAGCTCATGCTCAACGCGGCCAACCTGGCCTTCGTGGCCTTCTCCCGTTTCCTAAACTCCATGGACGGCCAGGTCATTGTGGTCTTCGTCATGTCGGTCGCCGCGGCGGAGGCGGCGGTGGGCCTGGCCATCATCTTGGCCATGTATCGCACCCAGAAGACGGTCAACGCCGACGAGATGAATTTGATGAAATGGTGAACGAAAAGTTTCGAGTTTCGAGTTCCGGGTTTCGGGTTCAATTCTTCTTTTTAACTCGAAACTCGAAACCCGAAACCCGAAACGATTTTTGAAGGAGACTTTAGCATGTTGGATTATGTGGGTTTGATCCCTCTGTTTCCGGCCATCGGGTTCGCCATCAATCTCTTCTTGGGGAGGCGGATGTCCAGGAGGGCGGTGGGGTTCATCGCCTGCGCGGCCATCGGCCTTTCTTTCCTCGTTTCCCTCCTGGTCTTCTCGGCCCTCCTGAAGCTGCCCGCGGCCGGCCGTTCGGTGGAAAAAATCATCTACCCCTGGATCCTCTCCGGCGAATTCCAGGCGAACATCGGCTTCCTGGCGGACCCCCTGTCCCTGGTCATGATGCTGGTGGTTTCCGGGGTCTCCTTCATCATCCATGTTTACTCCGTGGGTTACATGCATGATGATCCCGACTTTCCCCGGTATTTCACCTACCTCAACCTCTTCGTCTTCTTCATGCTCATCCTGGTGGCGGCCAATAACTTCCTCCTCCTGTTCGTCGGATGGGAAGGAGTGGGGCTCTGTTCCTACTTCCTCATCGGGTTCTGGTATGAGAAGAAATCGGCCTCGGACGCGGGCAAGAAGGCCTTTATCGTCAACCGGATCGGGGACTTCGGCTTCCTTTTGGCCATCTTCCTGATCTTTGTGACCTTCGGGACCATCGACTTCACCCGGGTCTTTGCCGCGGCTCCGGGTAAGCTGGAGGTGGGAAGCACGGTTGGTACCCTGATCACCCTCCTCCTCTTCATGGGAGCCACCGGGAAATCGGCCCAGATCCCCCTCTTCACCTGGCTTCCCGATGCCATGGAAGGTCCCACCCCGGTCAGCGCCCTGATCCACGCCGCCACCATGGTGACCGCCGGGGTTTACATGGTGGCCCGGTGCAACGCGCTCTTCATCCTGGCTCCCGCTTCGCTTCTGGTGGTGGCGGTCATCGGAGCGGCCACGGCCATCTTCGCCGCCTCCATCGGCCTGGCCCAGAATGACATCAAGCGGGTACTGGCCTACTCCACCATCAGTCAGCTGGGGTACATGTTCCTGGCCTGCGGCGTGGGCGCGTTTACGGCCGGGATCTTCCACCTCATGACCCACGCCTTCTTCAAGGCTCTCCTCTTCCTGGGGGCGGGCAGCGTGATGCACAGCATGGCCGGGGAACTGGACATGCGCAAGATGGGCGCCCTCAAGCCCCACATGCCCCGCACTTACTGGACCTTCCTCATCGCCACCTTGGCCATCGCCGGGATCTTTCCCTTTGCCGGCTTCTTCTCCAAGGACGACATCCTCTGGAAGGCTCTGACCCAGGGCGGCCTGGCCTTCTGGCTCATCGGGGCGGTGGCCGCTTTCATGACCGCCGTCTACATGTTCCGCGCGGTCTTCATGACTTTTCATGGCAGCTCCCGGGTGGATCCCCACGTGGCCCACCACCTCCACGAATCGCCGGGGATGATGACCGTTCCCCTGATGATCCTGGCTTTCCTTTCCGTGGTGGGGGGCTTCATCGGCTTCCCCATCGTGGAAGGGTGGAACAAGTTCAACGAATTCCTGGCGCCGGTCTTTGTCCAGGGCGCGCCTGCCGAGGCGGCCCACCATGCGGTCAGCTTCGAAGTGGCCATGATGCTTGTCTCCATGGCCATTGCCGGCCTGGGGATCCTCCTGGCTTACAAAATGTACGTTAAGGATCCCCGGCTGCCCGATCAGATGGCCCAGCGGTACCCCGTGCCTTATTCCCTGATCGCCCACAAATACTGGGTGGACGAGATCTACGACTGGGTCTTTGTGGGCCCCCTGATTCGGTTTTCCGTCTTCCTGTGGAAGATCATCGACGACGTGCTGGTGGACGGCGCGGTCAACGGCGTGGCCGCGGTGGCCCGGGGGGGCAGCGAGGTTTTTAAACGGTTGCAGACGGGTAACCTCCAGGGTTATGCCCTCTCCATTCTGGTAGGGGTGGTATTCCTGGTCGGGTATCTTTTGGTAAACAGCAAATAAGCTTTCAGGGATCAGCCCTCAGTTAAGACTTCCTTATTTTTGGCTGAAAGCTGACCCCTGATGGCGGATCGCTCATTTGGAAGGAGCCGTTTTCATGAGCAGCCTGGCGGGAATTCCCCTTCTCACGTTGATTACCTTCTTCCCCCTGGTGGGAATCGCAGTCCTCCTCTTCCTGGACAAGGAGAAGAAAGACACGATCCGCTGGGTCACCCTCATCGTGTCCCTGCTGGAGTTTTTCTTCTCCCTGCCCCTCTTCTTCAACTTCCGGCTGGACACGGCGGCCATGCAGTTCGTGGAAAAGGTCCCCTGGATTCCGGAGTACGGGATCACCTATTACCTGGGGATCGACGGGATCAGCCTGTTCCTGGTCCTGCTCACCACCTTCCTCACCTTCGTCTCGGTCATGGCCTGCTGGAACGACATCCAGGACAAGGTGAAGGGATTCATGATCTGCATTCTCTTCCTGGAGACCGGAATGATCGGGGTTTTCCTCTCCCTGGACCTTTTCCTCTTCTATGTGTTCTGGGAAGTCATGCTTATCCCCATGTACCTCCTGATCGGGGTCTGGGGCAATCCCAAGCGCCGCATCTACGCCGCGGTCAAGTTCTTCATCTACACCATGGTGGGAAGCGTCCTCATGCTGGTGGCCATCCTGGTCCTCTACTTCCACAACGGGGCGGTCACCGGGAAGTACACCTTTGACCTGCTGCAGCTCTACAACCTCCAGGTGGCTCGGGACATTCAGGTCTGGCTCTTCCTGGCTTTCGGCCTGGCCTTCGCCATCAAGGTCCCCATGTTCCCCTTCCACACCTGGCTGCCCGACGCCCACACCGAGGCTCCCACCGTGGGGTCCGTGCTCCTGGCGGCGGTCCTGTTGAAGATGGGAACGTACGGGTTCCTGCGCTTCAGCATCCCCCTCTTTCCCCAGGCCTCTTTCCAGCTGATTCCCCTGGTCTCCGTCCTGGCCCTGATCGGGATCGTGTACGGAGCTCTGGTCTGCCTGGTGCAGAAGGATTTGAAACGGCTCATCGCCTTCTCCTCGGTTTCCCACCTGGGTTTCGTCATGCTCGGGCTCTTCGCCCTGAACATCCAGGGAATCGAGGGCGGGATCCTGCAGATGCTCAACCACGGCTTCTCCACCGGGGCCCTCTTCCTGCTGGTGGGGATGATCTATGAACGCCGGCACACCCGGATGATCGAAGATTTCGGCGGGCTCTGGAAGCAGATGCCCGTCTTCGCCGCTTTCTTCATGGTGGTGACCCTCTCCTCCATCGGCCTTCCGGGGCTGAACGGGTTCGTGGGCGAGTTTCTGATCCTGGTGGGGACCTTCAAAGCCAACGGGCTCTACGCGGTGGTCGCGGCCACGGGAATCATCCTGGCGGCGGCCTACATGCTCTGGATGTTCCAGCGGGTCATGTTCGGAGAATTGACCAAGCCGGAGAACCGGGTCTTGAAGGATCTCTCCGGGCGGGAGATCTTCGTGCTCTCCTGCGTGACGCTCTTCATCTTCTGGATCGGGATCTATCCCCAGACCTTCCTCAGCCGGATGGAGCCCACGGTCAAGGCCTACCTGGTCCAGGTCCAGCAGAAGCACCAGGCGGGCCTCCAGTTGCAGGAGAGGGAAAAGATAAAGTTGGCCCAGGCGGAGCAACTACCGGGCAAAAAATAATTAGGGAATTTCGAAGCAGGAAACAAATTCAAACGACCAAAATTGATGAACTCGTAAAAAGTCGAAATTCAATAGAATTCGTCATTCCGGCGAAAGCCGGAAACCAGTAATTTCAAGATGTTCTGGACCCCGGCTTTCACCGGGGTGACGCTCCAAGAGACTTTTTACGAGATCATCAAAATTCAAAGCGCGGAAAGAAGATCTTAATTTATACCCAGGAAGGCATTTTCATCCGGAGGAAATAAATGAAGGTGGTCATCCCCGCAATCAACTGGAATGTCATCGGGCCGGAATTGATCCTCAGCCTGACGGCCATGGTTCTTCTCCTGCTGACGGTCCTGGTCAAAAAGGAAGGCAAGAGCGTCATCCCTTACCTGAGCCTGGCGGGCGTGGTCGTTTCCCTGATCCTCTGCTTCAGCCTCTGGGGACAATCCCAATATGCTTTCAACCGCATGGTGGTCCTGGACAACTACTCGCTCTTCCTCAAGGCCATTTTCCTGGTCACCGCCGGCCTCACCATCCTCATGTCCATCCGGTTCTTAAAAGTGGAGGGGTTCGAGCACGGCGAATATTACATCCTGCTTCTCTTCGCCACGGTGGGCATGATGTTCATGGCTTCCGCCGCCGACCTGATCATTGTCTTTCTGGGGCTGGAAACCTTCTCCCTGGCCATCTACGTCCTGGCCGGCTTCTTCCGCACCAACCCGAAATCCAACGAATCCTCCCTGAAATATTTTCTGCTGGGTGCCTTCTCCGCGGGTTTTCTGCTCTACGGGATCGCCCTGATCTACGGGGCCACGGGAACCACCAACCTGAAGGGGATCCATGATTTCCTCCGCCGGGCGGACCTCTTCACCGACCCCCTGCTGCTCATCGGCATGGGACTCCTGATCGTGGGCTTCGGCTTCAAGGTCGCCTCCGTGCCCTTCCACATGTGGACCCCCGATGTGTACGAGGGGGCCCCCACGGCGGTCACCGCCTTCATGGCCGTCGGGCCGAAAGCCGCCGGCTTTGCCGCTTTCCTGCGGGTCTTCCTGTATTCCCTCTCCTCCCTGCAGACCGACTGGGTCTGGATTCTGTGGGTCCTCGCCGTCCTGACCATGACCCTGGGGAACCTCGTGGCCATCGCCCAGAAGAACATCAAGCGCATGCTGGCCTATTCCAGCATCGCCCATGCCGGCTACATCCTGGTGGCCATGGTCGCGGGCAGCGAGCTCAGCACGGCCAGCATCCTCTACTATCTCCTGGCCTACGCTTTCATGAACCTGGGCGCCTTTGCGGTGGTGATCCTCTACGGCCGGAAGGGCGAGGAGAATATTCTGGTCAGCGATTACAGCGGGATGGCTTCCCGGCATCCCCTCCTGGCGGCGGTCATGGCGGTATTCATGTTCTCCCTGGCGGGCATTCCTCCCACCGCCGGCTTCGTGGGGAAGTTCTACATCTTCAGCGCGGCGGTCAAGGCCGGCTATGTGGGTCTGGCCATCATCGGGGTTTTGAACAGCGCCCTGTCGGTTTACTTTTATCTGCGCGTGACGGTGATGATGTACATGCGCAGCCCCGACAAGGAGCCGGCCGGAGGATTAGACTTTTCTCCCGGAATGGTCATTGCTCTTCTGATCGCCGTCTTCTTCACCCTTCAGATGGGCATCTTCCCGGCCCATTACCTGAATCTGGCCCGGCAATCGATCCTCTCCCTGATGTGAGTCATTCCCGGGTCCGGTCTTTTCGGGCACAATGATGGAGCCGGCAAGATCCGGGCGCTCGATCCCTCTGGAGAAGCCGCGGGGATCGCGGCCCGGGCGGGAGGATGGGGGAGAGGCAAAAAAACCTTGTCCTTTTCGGGATTCGGGAGAGATGCTAAAGGAGTATCACGCCGACCTGCACATCCATACCTGTCTTTCTCCATGCGCCAGCCTGGATCTTTCTCCCCGCAGGATCGTCGAGCGGGCCCTGGAGGAACGGCTGGACCTCATCGCCATCACCGATCACAACATCGCCAGGAACGTTCCCGCGGTGATGCATCAGGCCGAAAAATTCGGTTTGAAAATCATCCCCGGCATGGAGGTCCAGTCCCGGGAAGAAATTCACATTCTCACCCTGTTTCCCGACTGGCCTTCTCTGAGCGCCTGGCAGGACGTGGTTCTCGAGCATCTCCCGCAGATCCCCAACGACCCGGAATTCTTCGGCGACCAGCCCATCGTGGATGAAGAAGGCAACATTCTGGAATTCGAAGAACGGCTCCTGATCAACTCCATCGACCTTTCCTTGAACGAAATCCGGAGCCAGGTCCTCCAGCGGGGAGGGCTCTTTATCCCCGCCCATTTTGACAAAGAATCCTTGAGCCTCATCAGTCAGCTGGGGTTCGTCCCCTTTGACCTGGAGCCGGACGCTCTGGAGATGGGCCGGAAAACGCAGGCCGCCCTGCTCCCGGACCCGCGCGATCCCTCAGCCGCCGTTCCCCGGATTGTCTGCTCCGATGCCCATCAGGCCGAGGACATCGGGCGGGCCCGGTCGGTTTTCCTCCTGGCCGAACCGACCCTGGGGGAATTGCGATTGGCTTTCCAGGGAAAAGAGGGAAGGAAGATCGTGAGCCTGGTTTTGCCCGGTTCCTCAGAAGGACAAGGGGGGTGAGCGGCGGAACGGGCAGGAAAAGGCTTTTGAGCCCCCAAAAGGCGATTCCACAAAAAAGTTCGCATTCGAACAATTTATTCTTTACAGAATTTATTCTTTTTTGATATATTTATATCGTTTTAGGGACGGAGGATGGAAAGAAAAGCCAATACCTTGAAATATTTAGGAAATACTAAATTTTGCAAGGGCTGTCCGACAGGAAGAGGAATGTCCCCAACAATCACCCAACCCCCGCGAAGGAGCTTTTCCCCGGAAACCCAGATTCTTCCACTCTCATCCCGATGAGAGATTTCCCTTCCCCTTTTCTTGCGGGGATCAACCTCTTTCCTGGGGAAATGGCGGATTGGGACTCGAGGATGCCGTTGCTCGCGATAGGATCGAGAACGGGAATCCATCCGGATCAGCCGGGGGAAGCTGAAAAATCGCGCGGATTTTATTTTGCCAGGAGGATTTCATGGAGATGCAGCAATTGAAAAATCCGGACAGTGCCCCATACCGGGAGCTGCAACAGTTCATCGAGGCGAATCGTCAGGTCGCGGGCCCTCTGATTCAGGTGCTCCACCGGGCGCAGAAGATTTTCGGCTACCTGCCGGAGGAAGTTCAAAAGTTTGTGGCCCGGGAACTCAACCTTCCCCTTTCCAAAGTGTACGGCGTGGTCACCTTCTACAACTTCTTCCGCACCGAGCCCATGGGCGATCACATCATCAATGTGTGCCTCGGAACCGCCTGCCACGTGAAGGGCGCCTCGGAAATCATCAAGTCCCTGGAGAAATCCCTGGCCATCAAAATGGGGGGAACCACCGCGGACCGCTTTTTCACCCTTTCATCGGCGCGCTGTTTCGGCGCCTGCGGGCTGGCCCCCTGCATGATGATCGACAACGAGGTGTACGGACGGTTGAACCCCACCAAGGCGAACCAGATTGTCCAGGAAATCAAGAGCAACATCCCTACGGCATAAATTGCTTATAAGGAGGGGAGAATGAACCTCGAGGACCTGAAGAAAATCAGGGAAAAAAGAGAAAAGGATATGCTTCTCCGGGAGGGAAAAGCCCGGACCAAGGTCCTGGTCAGCATGGGTACCAGCGGGATCGCCGCCGGCGCCCGCCAGACGATGAAAACCTTCCTGGAGGAGATTGAAAAGCGGGGGCTCAAGGACGTGATCGTGACCCAGTCGGGCGAAAGAGGACTCTCTTCCAAGGAACCCATCGTCACGGTCATGGAGGAAGGGAAGCGTTCCGTGGTCTACGGCGGGGTCACCCCCGACATCGCCCGGAAAATCGTGGCCGAACACCTGGTGAACGGCAACCCGGTTTCCGAATACGTGATTGAAACCCAAAAATAGACTGCGAGGATAGTATGAGAGCGAGACTGGACATTCTCATCTGCGGCGGGGGGGCCTGTATCTCCTCCCACAGCCGCGAGTTCAAGGATAAATTGTCCCTGGAGATTCAGGACAAGGGCCTGCAGGATGAAATCAATCTCGTCGAAACGGGGTGCATGGGCCCCTGCCAGCTGGGGCCGGTCATGGTGGTGTACCCCGACGG
>JAPLIW010000923.1 GCA_026388915.1 Deltaproteobacteria bacterium | reverse complement strand
CTCCTGAAACCGGAGGATTTAGCATGAACATCTGGGGCCCTGTGAACAAAGCGGGAAGACGGATTCCGGTTCCCAAACCAGACAGGTCCTCACTGAGTCCCAACCTGACCGTTAAGGCTATAGACCGGGAGCTGGATATCGGCTGGGCGGAAGGGGAATGGAAAGACGGCAGGCCCTACCGGGCTGAATTGTGGTCCTGGGGAGGTCTGTTGGCAATCACCTTTTTTCTCAGCACCCTCGGGCTGGAAGACGCGCGGGAACCGGAGCTGGCTGGACTGCTCGAGAAAAATTCCTTGGTTGAGTTTCTAAGAAACCGAAAAGTCTACCCGGAAAAAGTTCTCGATTCCGCGAAGATTGAAATGTGGTCAGTAACCATTCCCATCCGTGAAGGGAACGAAAACCTGGTGAAATTGGGATTTCGATTGAACCCCTATTCGGCCTCTCTTCAGCGGGCGAAGGTTCCCCGTTCTGAATTCCTGAGGAGTCGGATTTTCCCCCTGGGCACGCCAAAATCAAAGGGTTCTCGCTGCAGGGTTGCGGAATCGGAGGTTCCCTCATGAACGTCTTCGGGTGGTTGCAGGTTATTTTATATGTGGCCGTTCTTCTGGCCCTGGTGAAACCCTTGGGCGCCTATATGGCCCGGGTGTACCAGGGGGAAAGAACCTTTTTGACCCGCCTTTTGAGTCCCCTGGAACGGTTCATCTGCCGGGCAGGGCGAATTCAGCCTGATTCCGATATGGGCTGAAAGGAGTATGCCGAGGCGCTTCTGCTCTTCAATCTGCTGGGCCTGTTTACCGTATACGCCCTCCAACGCCTTCAGGGCTGGCTGCCCCTGAATCCCATGGGGTTCGGGGCGGTCTCACCGGACTCGGCCTTCAATACCGCGGTAACCTTTGCCACCAATACCAACTGGCAAGGCTACGGCGGGGAGACCACGATGAGTTATCTGACCCAGGGGGAGGGCTCCCGGGGGAGAAATTCGTTAATGTGCTTGAATTGAATCTCGAACTTCGCAAGCGCTACGGAGCCCCATAGCCGCCATTGGTGTCGTTGAAGAGATCTCGATCAAAATGGAAAAGGATCAGGAAGCCGAGAAAATCATTTAAGGGAAAGGGGGAAAACGATGAAAAAGGGGTTATTGGGTCTGAGTCTGGTAGTTTTAACGATGTTTACCTTTGTAATTAAGGGGGGAGCTGAAGAAACAAAGCCTGAGTCCACACCAGCAGCCAAAGCTGAGGTAAAACCGGAGGCCAAGCCGGTCACGAGTTTGGAAGATATAAAAAATCTATTGGGAATGAGCATCTATTTCCAGGGGGGATACACTTTTAACTTCGAAACCCCTGACTCGGGGATCAACCGCCAAAGGATTTTCGACCACAAGGCCAACAGCTTCCTTATCGACCTAGCCCAGATCCAGTTTGCCAAGGATCCACCGGTGGGCGGTCTGGGGTTCAAGCTGAAGGTCTCGGCTGGTGAGACAGCCAAGTACATCCACTCGGCGGGCCTGGGAAACCCCAATGATGAGTTTGACCTTACGGAGGCCTATGTGGATTATGTCGCCCCTCTGGGAAGCGGCCTAAAGCTGCGATTCGGGAAATTCGTCACCTATCACAGCGCCGAGGTTATCGAGGCCAAGGACAATTTCAATTACTCCCGCTCCTTCCTCTTCAACGTTGCCGTTCCCTTCACCCACACGGGCTTTATGGCCGGCTATAGATTTTCCGAAGCCTTCACTGCCAACCTCTTCCTGGTCAACGGGTGGGATGTTACCAATGATAATAACAAAGGGAAGAGCTTCGGAGCGAGTTTCGTCGTCACGCCCATTAAGCCGGTCCAGTTGACCTTCAATTTCATGTATGGACCTGAGCAGCCCAACAACAATTCAAACAACAGGTTTCTCTTTGACTGGATAGGAGCTTTTCAGGCCACGAAGAACCTGACGTTTATGGCCAACGCCGATTATGCGCATGAAGACAAGGACCCGCTTAACTGCGGGATGGATTCCCAGTGGTAAGGATTGGCCGTGTATGTGAAGTATGAATTTACCTA
>JAPLIW010000333.1 GCA_026388915.1 Deltaproteobacteria bacterium | reverse complement strand
TGGAGCGAACGGGTCACGGAGCCGGACCGGATCTCCTGGGTGATGCGTCGGGCCTTTTCCCTGGCCACGCATGGGAGGCCGGGGCCGGTTTACGTGGACATTCCCCGGGATACGGGCGCCGAAGAAGCAACCCCGGGCCGTTATGTGCCCGTGGAATATCCCCTGAGAACCTCGGGCGATCCGCAAAAAGTCAAGGAAGCAGCGGCTCTTCTGTTGAAAGCCAAAAGGCCGGTTTTGGTGGCCGGAGGAGGAACGGTCAGCTCCCGGGCCTTCGATGAAGTGAAGAAATTTGTCGAGCTTTTAAACCTGCCCCTCATGACCACGCCCTGCGGAAGGGGCATCCTGTCCGAGGAGCATCCTCTGGCCTTCGGCCTCGTGGGGCTTTACTTCTCCGAGATCGGGGAGAAGGTCTATGGAGATGCGGACCTCCTGATGACCCTCGGGTCGCGCAATGAAGACTTCCAGTCCGGGGAACAGAGATTCTTTCCCAAGGGGGCCAAGTATATCCAGGTGGACCTGGACCCGGAGGAGATGGGCCGGAACTGGGTTCCCCATGATGCGATCGTGGGGGACATCAAACAGGTCCTGCAGGCCCTCCTCCGCGAGCTTCAAAGGGCAGGGTTGAAAAAAGGAAGGCAGAATCCCAGAATGGCGAAGCTGCTCAAAGCCAAGGATGCCTATGAAGCTAGAGTCAAGAAGGAATGCCTGGGCGATTCGTCGATCCCCCTGAAAACCAAGCGAATCGTCCGGGAACTCTGCGAAGTCTTCGGCAAGAATGCCATCCTGGTGAATGAAAACGGGTCGCAGGATCTTTGGTCTTACTACTGGCCCTACTACAAGGTGGGAAACATAAATTCCTGCGTGGCCCCGGGAGAACAGACCTGCATGGGCGGGGGATGTTCGGCGGCCATCGGGGCCAAGCTGGCCATGCCGGATAGGGATGTGGTCTGCACCACCGGAGACGGGGCCTTCCAGATGTTCATGAAAGAACTGGCCACGGCGGCCCAGCACAAGGCTCCGGTGACCTACGTGGTTCTGAATAATTTCAGCCTGGGCTGGATCAAGTTCGCCCAGCGAAACCGCGGGAACCGTTTCATCTCCACCGACTACAAAGTTCAACCGGATTTTGTCGAGATCGCCCGGGCAACCCAGTGTCATGGGGAGCGAGTGGATAAACCGGAGGATATCCGTCCTGCTTTGAAAAGAGCCCTGGAAGCCACCCGGAAGGGAATGCCGGCGGTTTTGGACTTCATCGTGGATGGGTGGGATTTTGCTCCGGGTTTCAAAAGGTTCTACGAGCGGCTTGCGGGCTGATGGATGGAAGATGTATGTTCGTCAGGGAAATAACGGACCTGTAATAATTTTTCCGAGGAGGGAAGAATGGCTGTGAAGAGAAGCAAAGAGGGCCGGAAGAAGTCCGCTCGGAGGACGGCAAAGCCACGGGGTTCCCGGGCGCGGAAGGCGGGCAGGGGCGTGGCAGGGGATTATGAGGCCGATGTATTGATCGTGGGGTATGGCGCCGCCGGGGCGAATGCGGCCATCGCCGCTCACGATGCCGTGGCGCGGGCGCTGATTATCGAAAAATTGGGATTTCCCGGCGGAAACAGCGGGGTCTGCGCCGGGGCCATGGTGATTCCGGAGAGCATCGAGGAGGCCATCCGGTATTACCGGGCTCTCTCCTTCGGCACCGTGGACGAGGAGATGATCCGTGCCTTTGCGGAGGAAATGGTCGGTATCCCCCGTCTGCTGACCGGCTTGGGCGTGGAATTCAAGGTCAAGCGGACGGAACCTGCCTATTTTCCCTCCTTTCTGAGCGGCCAGGTTAAACGCATCCAGGTCAGCCCTACCGGGGCGGACGGATTTCGTTTTCTTCAAAACCTGGTGCAGGGCCGGAAGGTCGAGGTCCTTATGGATACGCCGGCCACGGCCCTGATCCAGGATCCCCAAACCCGGCAAGTCAGGGGAGTGAAGGCGCGAAGGAAGGGGAAAGAAATAACTCTCCTGGCCCGCAGGGGGGTCATCCTGGCATGCGGCGGGTACGAATACAACCGGGGGATGCTGGCGGACTTTCACTTTCCCGGAGCAACGGATTATATTTTCCCCTGGGGCACTCCCGGCAACACGGGGGACGGCATTAAACTGGCCGCCGAGGCCGGAGCGGCCCTCTGGCACATGGCGGTCATAGAATGGGGCGCTTTCTGCGCCCGGAAACCGAGCCAAAAATTCGGAACGGCGGTCGGGGCCGGCCTGGGGAGAGCGATGCCCGAGGGCGGCTTCGTCTTCGTGAACCGGTACGGGAAAAGGTTCATGCCGGAAAACACGAGTCTTATCCATCGCAAAGCGCCCCTGGAGATCCTTTTCTTTGACCACGAGCGCGCGGAGTACCGGAATCTGCCCGCCCACATGGTCTTTGACGAAACGTACCGGCGCAAG
>JAPLIW010000050.1 GCA_026388915.1 Deltaproteobacteria bacterium | reverse complement strand
CCTTGCCGGAGTGCTATCTTTGGCTTCTGTTCCTTTGCTCGCCGCCGGCGCTCCATGGCTGTGGCCGTGCTGGGCCCAGGCCGCTCCCGACAGGAAGAAAACCAGGAGACCCGCCAAAATTCCCAGAATGATATGCGTATTCATTCTTTACTCCTTTTCCCCTTTTGAAATTCCCTAAATCCATCGAAGCCAATGAAATAACCAACGTCTTTCTTCTCATCCTAACCGAGGGGCCGCCGCAAACTATGGGGCATAAGATGTATTTCGGGGTAAAATAGACTGTATTTTGGAAGCCATCCGCCGCCGGTTCACGGATAAACTTTCTCCCTTTTTTCCGCCATCCATCAGCTCTCCGAGAAAGACTTAAATATTTTGCATTTCTTGCAGGACTCCATCTTCTGATCCCATGTTTTTTTCACCCTGCCCTTACAGTAAGTTCCACTGACCAGCCAACAGAACTGCCCGGCTTGAAATTCCCACGCCGGGCATCCCTTCCGATCCTTCATCGGGCAGTTGCAGGATTCCCAGCAAGGAAGGAGGCCTTTTTTCATCCCCTTCTTCAGGGCGCACAAGAAAAGCAATTGCCTTTCCACGTGGCTGGGAACTTTTCTCCACCCTTGCTCGAAACTCTGAACCGCTTTCAGGGATACCCCTAAGAGACGGGCCATCTCTTTCTGGGTTTTCCCGAAGCGTTCGCGGACCGAATGAAACTCTTCGCGGGTCAAAAATTCACTCCTTAATGATTTTTTGCTAATATACCACATTGTGGTACTTGGCGCAAGGCCCGGAAAGAAAATTTTATCGCGGAAACCGGCCCAGCCCACCCCCCCGAGCCCGGCTTCAGGAAAGCTCATTGCCCAAGAGGCCCTGGATGGCCATGAATGACGTTGAAATGCTCCCCGATTAATGCTAGCCTTTTAGACAAACAGGAAATTTGGAGGTCCACTCATGAAATGCAAAAAAATTCATGTTTTTCTTACGATTTTCCTTCTCTTCGGCTTCTGCGGCCTGAAATCGGCACCGGCCCTGACCGATGACGAGAAGAACAACGTAACTATCTACCAGAAAGCTAGCCCCAGCGTGGTCAACGTCATCAGCACGGTCATCACCCGGGATTTCTTCTTGAACGCCATACCCCGGGAGGGAAGCGGCTCCGGGTCCTTCATCGACGCCCGCGGCCATGTCCTCACCAACAACCACGTGATCCGGGATGCCAAGAAACTGGAAGTGACCCTGGCCGACGGCAGCAAATGGCCGGCTAATCTGGTGGGAACGGACCCGGACAACGACCTGGCGGTGATCAAAATCGATGCCCCGGCGGACAAACTGAAGCCCCTCCCCCTGGGGGATTCCCAAAGGCTCCAGGTGGGGCAGAAGGTCCTGGCCATCGGCAATCCCTTCGGTCTGGGACTCACTCTGACCACGGGCATTATCAGCTCTCTGGGTCGGAACATCCGCTCCGAAGTGGGGACCATGATCGAAGACCTCATCCAGACCGACGCCTCCATCAACCCGGGGAACTCCGGCGGGCCTCTCTTGAATTCGGAAGGGGAGATCATCGGCATCAACAGCGCCATCATCAGTCCCACCGGGGCCAGTGTGGGAATCGGCTTTGCCATCCCGGTCAACACCGCCAAACGCATCATTCCCCAGTTGGTCTCCAAAGGGTATGTTACTTACCCTTGGGCCGGCGCTTCGGTACAGCCCCTGTTCCCGGAATTGGCCCGGGTCCTCAAGTTGAAGGTGGAAAGGGGAGCCATGGTGATTGAGGTCACTTCCGGAGGACCGGCGGATAAGGCGGGGCTGCGGGGAGGGAACCGACAGTTCCAGGCCGGCAATGTTCAATTGATTGTGGGGGGAGACGTAATCACCCGGGTTGACCAGCACGAAGTGAAAGACGCCGACGACCTGATCAAATACATCCGGGAACGAAAACCAGGAGATGCGGTGACCCTAAAAATTCTCCGGGACGGGCAATTCAAAGAAGTCAACATCACCCTGCAGGAAAGGCCCAGAACGACCCGGCGGTGATTTATGGTTACTCGTTATACGTTACTCGTTACTCGTTCCCCTTGCTTTGTTGCAGGTCTCAAAAGGTTGAGGTGTATATCCAAAAATCAGAAGCGAGTAACCATTATTTGATAACGTTTACCGTATAACTAATAACGTGTAACGAGTAACGATCTTCACTTCATCGAAAACCCCCCGTTGATGGAAATCGTCTGCCCGGTAATCCATGAACATCGGTCGGAGCAGAGGAAGACGATCATACCGGCGATATCGGCCGTTTCCCCCAGCCGTTTGATGACGTACATTTTCAGCCATTTCTGTTCCAACTCGGGGGTCAGGTACGCGGTCATGGGGGAGTGGACAAAGGCCGGTGCCACGGCGTTTACCGTGACGTTATCCCGCCCCATATTCTTGGCCAGCGACTTGGTGAGGGCAATCACCCCTCCCTTCGAGGCCGCATAGACCTCCAGCCCCTTCTCCCCGGAAACCCCGGCTTCCGAAGCGATATTGATAATCCTTCCACTCTTCTTTCCCCGCAGGATGGGCATGATCGCCTTGCAGCAAAGAATGGTGCCGATGAGGTTGATCTCCAGGATCCTCTGCCAGTCCTCCCGTTTGGCCGTTTCCAGGGGGGCCATCGCTCCCCCGATTCCAGCGCTGTTGACCAAGAAATCGATGGTCCCAAAATGGGACCCGGCCTCGCCTACCATCCGGGAGACCTGATCTTCCCGGGTCACATCGCAGGGGATGCCATGGGCCTCTCCTCCCCTTTCTCTCAGCGACCTTACGGTCTTCTCGAGGCGGTCCCGGCTCACATCGCTGATCAGGACCTTGACTCCCTCCTGGACAAAAAACTCCGCCGTCTTTTCCCCGATCCCCGAGGCCCCTCCGGTTACCAAAGCCACTTTCTCTTTTATATGTAAGTCCATTTGTATTCTCCTTCCTCCTCCTCTTTTTTTTTGATTTGATCGGCAAGGATGGCTCCTTCCTATCAAATGGCCTTCCTGGTTGTCAACCAAATACTCGAATCCCTTTTCTCTCTCTTTATATTATTCCGCAATCCGCCCTGCACTACGTAGAGTGCAGGGTAGCCCTGAACCCTGCGTGGTTCAGGGCGCATTCCGCAATGTCTCTCTTTATTCCTGTTGACTTCTCGCCTGGCCTTTCATACACTCCTGGAAAAGTTCAAAAAGAATGAGAGGTACGCAGAGGAGAGAAAATGAGCCATCCCAGAGACTGCATCGGGGCGTCGAAAGGGAGCCTGGATACCCCCTGCCTGGTGATCGATCAGGACCTGTTGGAAAAGAATATCCGGACCCTGCAGGACTACCTGACTTCTTTCGGCAAGAAACTCCGCCCCCACGCCAAAACCCACAAATGCTCGATCATCGCCAGGAAACAGATGGAGGCCGGGGGGGTGGGGATCTGCGTGGCCAAAGTCTCGGAAGCCGAGGTTCTGGTGAAGGCCGGATTGCGGGGCGTCCTGATCACCTCTCCGGTAGTGACCGATCAAAAAATTATCCGGCTCATGGAATGCTTATTCCGCGACCCCGATTTAATGGTGGTGGTGGACCATCCCACCAACGCCCGGATGTTGAATGAAGCCGCCCGCAAGCAGGGCTCCCGTCTCTCCGTTCTGGTGGACCTGGACCCGGGGATGGGACGGACCGGGGTTCCCTTTCGCGAGGGCCTTGCCCTTGGTCAATGGATCGAAAGCCTGCCGGCCCTCCG
Source organism: Deltaproteobacteria bacterium (assembly GCA_026388915.1). Lineage (GTDB taxonomy): Bacteria > Desulfobacterota > SM23-61 > SM23-61 > SM23-61 > SM23-61. Next base: position 1,270 of record JAPLIW010000050.1, on the reverse strand, counting down.
TCTCCGGGGAATTCAGTGTTATGCCGGACACGCTCAGCACATCGTGAGCTTCGAGGAGCGAAGGGAATTCTCGGTGGGGTGGATGAAGCAGGCAGCCGAGGTCTTCCGCCAGTTTCAGGCCAATAAATTACCCGCCGAAATATTCACTGGAAGCGGAACCGGCACCTCGGAAATCGACTGCCGGGTGCCGGAGGTCACCGACCTCCAGGCGGGCTCGTATACCCTGATGGATACGGAATACATCAATATCGGATCCTCCCAAGATCCCCAGAAATTTGAAAAGTTCCCCCCCGCCTTGACGCTCCTCACTACGGTGATCAGCACCAGCCGCCGGGAGTTTTTCACCGTCGATGCCGGTTTAAAGGCCCTCTATCACCACGGGCCCGGCCCTTCCGTGCACCAACCGGAGGGCCTCGGTTTAAGGTATGATTGGGCGGGAGATGAACACGGGAAAGTCTTTCTCGCGGATCCCGGAAGAAAGTTCGAAATCGGCCAGGTTCTGGAACTGGTCGTTTCCCATTGCGACCCCACGGTTAACCTCTTTGATTTTTTTTACATTTCCCGCAACGGAATCGTAACCGATGTGTGGCCCGTCGACATGCGCGGAAAGTGCCAGTGACGGACGGAATAAAGAGCATAGAGCAGGGAGCGCAGAGCAGAGAGTACTATACAGGATCAAAGGAACGTCTGGCATGCCTGCGACGCAGTTGGTGAAATCAGAAGAATTGCGGTCCTTTTCCAACGCCGTGCTGGAAAAGACGGGAGTCCCCCGGGAAGATCAAGAGATCGTCACCGCTGCCCTGCTCGACGCGGAACTCAGAGGTTTGGAAACCCACGGCATCGTCCGCTTGACCCTATACGTTCCCCTGATCCGAAAAGGGATGATCAACCCCCGGCCGCAGATCAAAATGATCAACGAATCCCCTACCCACGTCCTGCTGGACAATGATTTCGGTTTCGGATTTCTCGGCGCCGTGAAAGCCATGAACCTCTGCGCCGAGAAGGCCGGACGGGAGGGGATCGCCATGGCGGCGGTGCGGAACTCCTCCCATTTCGGCGCCGCAGGATACTACGCCCGGATGGCCGCGGAGCAGGGGCTGATCGGGTTTGCCGCTTCTAACTCCTACCCGGTCATGGCTCCCCCCGGGACTCTTACGCCCACTTTCGGAAACAACCCCCTTGCCTATGCTTTCCCCGCCGGGGATCATCCGCCCGTCGTTGTCGATATGGCCACCAGCGTGGCCTCCCAGGGCCGGATCAAGCAGCATGC
>JAPLIW010000755.1 GCA_026388915.1 Deltaproteobacteria bacterium | reverse complement strand
AGGGGTTCCTGAAACACTTCGAACCCGCGCGGGTCTCGTTTCAGTGCTTCCCACTGTCGATTATAAAGTTCCTTCGGATCCAACCCAAGCTCCTATAAATATTCACCGCAGAGCACGCAGAGACCGCAGAGATTATTCATCATAAAGGGCATAGGCCCAAAAAATATTTTAAATATTTCGTAACCTTTTAGTCTTTTTAAAAATTGGCTGCACTTCAATGCCAAATGCAAAATTCAGATGGAAAGGAAAGGCGAATAAATTTGAAGATTTTCTAGCCCCGGTCATTCAGGGTATGGATTGCCGCTTCCGCCGCCACTTATCAAAAAGAACCGGAACCAAAGTCAGCGCAAAGAGAAGACTGAATCCAACCCCCATGAGCGCTACAGCTCCCATGGACTGCAGGCCTGGATAGGAAGAGGTGACCAGGGAGCCGAATCCGGCCAGGGTGGTGAGGGCGGCTAACACCACGCCCCGGTTCACCTTCTCCAACTCAACCCCCAAATTCTCCGGAGAGCTTTGGATGCCGCGGTGGAGCACATGGACCCCGTAGTCCACGCCGATGCCCAGGACCATGGTGAACACGATCAGGTTCATGAAATTCAGGCGGACCTGCAGGGCCCCCATGATTCCGAGGGTCCAGAGAGAAGCCAGGACCACGGGGAGGAGGCTCACGGCGGTGAGCGGCCAGGAGCGCAAATCGAGATAGATCAGCAGAGCGACGGCGGCCAGGGCCAGCAGAAGAATCTTCCAGGATTCTTGGCTCATCAACCTCTCCAATTCCTGCTGGACCAGTTTGGGGCTGGTAGCGGTCGTGGCGAAGTTCGACTTTTCCAGGGAATCGACCCAACCTTGGGCCCGGGGATGGAGCCAGAAATCAGGCCGGAGGTGGACGTAGGCAACGGAAAGAAAAGAGTCCCCTTGCCTCTTCAAAAAGCGGTCGGCGATGGTGCGCAGGGGTGAAGCCTCGAGCTGGTCTCCGGACAGCAGTTCTCGGCTGGCCAGCATCTCCCGCAGGGCCGTCATGCCCGGTTCGAAAGACTCGGGCCGGAACCCCTCTTGGCGAAGCACCGCTTGAAGCCTCTGGGTCACCCGGTCAGGGTCGAAGGCCTCCTGGCCCCGGCTCTTCATCCACTCCAAGTTTCTCTTCTGCTGGGACAGGGGGGGGACAAAGGCCGCCAGACATTCAAAACGGGAGATGAGAAGGCCGGAAGAGATGCCCGTTTCCAGAGTTTTTCTCCAGGTGCCCTGAACCTCCAGGGATTCCTCGACGGTCCGGGTGGAGGCAAGAAGGATCATCGTCTCCAGCCCCTCGTCCATCTTTTCCTGGACCCTCATCTGAAGTTCCAGGGAGGATTGATTCTCCGGCCGCAGCCGCTGCGGGTCGTTGTCCATCTTCACCTGGAGAGCCCAGGGCAGGGAAACGAGGCTCAGGGCTCCCGCAAGGATGAGGATGAGGAGAGGCTGCTTCCGGGAAAAATGGCTCAACCGTTCCAAGCCCCAGGAGAAAACCAGGCGCCTACCGCTAGCCCTCTCCGGGTTTTTCATTTCTCTCCAGGTGACCAGGGCGGGAAAGAGAAAAAAGGCGCAGGCCAGGCTGACCAGGATCCCCGTCCCGGTGAGGAGCCCCAGTTCCCGGATCCCCCGGAAATCGGAGATCAACAGGGCGTAATAGGCGGCGGTGGTGGTGACCGCTCCGGTGAGGATGCCCGGGCCGGTGGTGACCAGGCTCTTTTCCAGGGCTCCAGAGATGTCCGTTCCTCCATGCCTTTCTTCCAGGTATCGGCTGTAGAGGATAATGATGAAATCGATCGAAAGGCCCAGAATAATGGCCGAGAAGGCTCCTGTGGCCTCGCTCAGCCGCCCCAGAAAAGGAGAGAAGAGACCCAGGGTGATAAGGGGGCTGATCAAGAGGGGGAAGAAGGCATAGAAAAGGATAAGGCGGGTTTGAAACGAAATAAAGATGAGGGCGAGTACCGAGAAGAGGGAGATGGAAAAATTCCACAGCAGCTCTTTCTTGATCAACCGGCTGTCTTCCAGGGCCTGGATGAAGCCCCCGGTGAGACCCACTTTCAGGTCATCCAGAAGAGAGACGGCCGAAGGGCCCCCCTTCCGTGCCCAGTCGCGGCGGGCCGAGTTCTCCGCGTCTTGGACCTTCCTCACCAGTCTCTCGTCGAAATCCACGTCGGGGGCCGACCCTTTGGGTTTGGCGATCAGGAGCATCATCTTCCGGTCGGCGGAAATCAGGTAACCTTG
>JAPLIW010000460.1 GCA_026388915.1 Deltaproteobacteria bacterium | reverse complement strand
CAAAGGGGTGGCCACCGGCCTGGTGAGCGTCCCCCTGCGGTACATGCACACCCCGGCCGAAGTCCTGTCCCTCAAAGATTTGGATGCCACCTGCGACCTGCTGGTGGAATTCATCTATCTGCTGCGGGAGGGGATGAGCTTCATTCCGGAATAAAAAATTTTATGGGACACAGATGAACACAGCGCGGCAGAGCCGCAACCAAAAGGAATCACCCCCTCCCTCCCCTCCCCCCTCGAGGGGGAGGGTTAGGGTGGGGGGGATGCTTTTTGCTTAATAAAAATTTCAGAATTTGAACGTAAGTAGTACAGATAAACACAGATTTCATTTTCGCAAAAGACTTAAAGACAAAAGACCTAATGGGACGCGGATGAACGCGGATAAACACGGATAAGAAATTGTAGGGGCACGATGCATCGTGCCCCTACGTTGTCGGTTGCCAGCTTTAAGTCTTGTTGTTGCTTTTAACCTGCAACCCGGAACCCGCAACCCGAAACTAATCCTTCTCCCCTATCCCGTATTTCTTCATCTTGTACCGCAGGACCCGTTCGCTGATCCCCAGTTCCTCCGCCGCCTTGGTCTGAACGCCGTGGCTTTTCTCCAGGGCCTGGGTGATCCGCAGCCGCTCGATCTCCTCCAGCGTCTCCCGAAGGCTCCGGCCCCCGGACGCCTCTTTCATCAGGTCCTCGACTTTGCTCTCCCGCAGGTTCAGGGGCAGGTCCTGCGTGGTGATCGAATCTCCGCGGGATAGGACCACGGCCCTCTCGATGATGTTCTCCAGTTCCCGGATATTCCCGGGGTAATGATAATTCATCAGGAGATCTTTTGCCTCTTTCGACAGAGAGACCACCGGTTTTTGATTTTCCCGGCTGTATTTCTTCAGGAAATGCTCGATGAGGGGGGGGATATCTTCTTTTCTCTCCCGCAAGGGCGGAAGGGAGAGGGTCACCACGTTGAGGCGATAATAAAGATCCTCGCGGAAGGTCCCTTTCTGGATCGCTTCTTCCAGGTTGCGGTTCGTTGCGGCGATGACCCGGACGTCGGTCTTGAGGGTCTGGCTGCTCCCCACCCGCTCGAACTCCTTCTCCTGGAGGACGCGCAGAAGCTTGCTCTGCAGCGAAGGCGAGAGGTCGCCGATCTCATCCAGAAAGATCGTTCCCTGGTCGGCCTGCTCGAAACGCCCGATCCTGCGGCCCACGGCCCCGGTGAAGGCTCCTTTTTCATGGCCGAAGAGTTCGCTCTCCAGAAGGTTCTCGGGCAGCGCCGCACAGTTTACCTTCACCAGGGGTTTGTCGGTCCTGGGGCTGGAATAATGGATGGCCCGGGCGATGAGCTCTTTCCCCGTTCCGCTCTCTCCCAGAATCAATACCGTCGCGGCGCTGGGGGCCACCCGCTTGACTAGGTTCAGGGCCTCTTCCATGCGCCGGCTGGCCGAGATGATGAAATCGACCTTGAATTTCTCCCGCAGTTGCTCCCTGAGCTCCCGGTTTTCCCGGCTCAAGCCGACTTCCTTCTCCACCCTCTGGATCAGAAGGAGGAGCTCGTCCAGATTAATGGGTTTGTTCAGATAATCGTAGGCCCCCTCCTTCATGGCGTCCACCGCCGTTTCCACGCTGCCGTAGGCAGTGAGGACCACCACCATCACATCCGGGTTCAAGCGCTTCAGTGCCTTGAGCAACTGAACCCCGTCCATCCCCGGCATCCGGTAGTCGGTCAATACCAGGTCGAAGGCGCCCCCTTTGAATTTTTCCAGGGCCTGAGACCCGTCTCCGGCGGTCCCGACCCCGTATCCCTGCTTGACCAGAAATCCTTCCAGCATCTCCCGCTGGACCTGCTCATCATCGGCGATCAGGATCCGGAATTTTGGAGTCCCCCTCATCCTTCCTCCCCTGGAACCGGCAGGGTAACCCGAAAAGTCGTCCCTTTTTCAACGACGCTCCGCACCTCGATGGTTCCCCCATGGTCCTGGATGATCTTGTGGGCCAGGGGCAAGCCCAGGCCCATACCCTTCTCTTTGGTGGTGAAATAGTAGTCGAAGATCCTGCCCAGATGGTCTTCCGGAATCCCCTCCCCGGTATCCGAAATTTCGATGATTACTTCTTTTTCGCTCTGATGGCCCCGGGCGGAGATCTCCAGACGGCCCCCCTGGGGCATGGCCTGAAGGCTGTTGTTTACCAGGTTCCACAGGGCTTCGTGCATCCTCTGCCGGTCCAGCTTCAGGAGGGGAATCTCCGCGGCGATGCCGTCGATCAGTTGAATCTTGTGCTGGTCGGCGGTCTCCCGGGCGAGCAGCAGAAGATCCTTCAACACCTCCCGGATTTGAACGGTTTGGAGGTCCAACCGGGCCGGCCGCGCGAAGAAGAGGAATTGCTCGATGATCTGGTTGACCCGTTTCACTTCCCCCCGAAGGACATCGGTGAAGCGGAGGTATTCCTTTTGCGCGTCCGGCGGGGTTGGGGCAAACTCCCGCTGCAGACGCTGGATGGCCATACCGATGGCATTCAGGGGGTTGCGGATTTCATGGGCCACACCGGCGGCCAGGTTGGCCAGGGATGAAAGTTTTTCCGACTGGCGGACCTTTTCCTCCATCTCCTGAACCCGGGCCAGGTGGCGGTTTTCCATGCGGGAAATGAAGGCGATTCCCGCCCCCCCGAAGATGAGGAGAAACAGGCTGAAGAGCAGGAGGTTCCTCTGGTCGGTCTCGAGGATCTCTTTCACCCGTTCGGTGGAGAGCCCGACCCGGAGGATCCCCCGGCTGTCGGGCCCCAAGATCACCAGCTTGGCCATCTCCAATACTTTCTGTTCCCCCAGTTCCCGGGCCATGGCTTCCCCGCCCCCCCGGACCGGCACCTGCCGCAAAAAATCGTTCTCTTCTTTCTGCCCGATCCGCTCCGGCGCCGAGTCGGCCCAGATCTCCAGGTCCTCTCCCTGGAAGATAAGGTAACGGGTTTCTCCCCTTCCCTTCCACTCTTCCACGAGCTCCTGGAGGAGCACTCTCCGGCGGAGAGTTCGAAGGGAGGACTCGTCGGCACGAATGGCCAGGATCCCTTCTCCCGCCTTACGGACGATGGCCACGGAGAGGTGTTCCATCTGGCCGGTTTTTTTCTTTTCCCATCGCTGGATGTTATAAGAGGCCTTCCCTTCCAACAGCGGGCGGTAAAAAGAATCTTTCTCCGCGAGTCCTTCCGGGGATGGAGGATAGCTCAGGGTCCGGCGGGGACTGACCCAGGCCACCAGCGACAGATGCCAGGCCTTGGCGATGCCGGCCAATTCATTTTCTTCCGGAGTACGGGAACCCACCTGCCGGTCCACCTGAAAGGCGAGGTCCAGCAGCAGATCGACCACGGAATCATCCAACGCCAGGGGATTCGAGGGAGACGGGATCAGGAAGGCGGAAGCTTCGGGAAAAGCCTCCAGGGCGGATGCGGAGGCAAAAGCCGTCTGGGCGCTCTTCTCCAGGCCGGCAATGAGGGCGGACCCTTCATCAGCCAGAAGGCGGTAGAGGTTGTCCTTCAACCTCTTGGTTTCGTAAATTCCATTGATCAGGAGGAGAAGAGCCAGGAGGCCCCAGATGATCAGAAGAAACAGGGGACGAAAGACCCAACGCTTCCTGCGATCCGGCCCTTTCGGGAGGAAGGCCATAACCGGTGTGCCGCTCCGTCAGTATTCTCTACCCATCCCCCGTCCCCATCCCGGCATCCCGGGAGAACCGGGCATCCCTCCCCAGTGGAGGGGGAGGAGTTTGATCTGTTGGGGGGTAAGGATTTTGCGCATCTCGATGTGCAAGAGCAGCCCCCGCTCCTGGATCTTGGCTTCCAGGTCGGAGATCTCCCTTTGTTTGCCCAGAATCACCTGAGGTTCTGCCTGCGGGTTTCGCAGCAGGTCCCGGAGGTCGAACCGTTTTACGATCAGTTCGTTCCTCGAGGGGAGGGTGTCCCGCAGATAGGATTCCCGCAGTTCCTGGATTTTCGCGGCCTGTTCCGGAGTGAGGTCCAGCTGGCCGGCCCAATCCATCATGGGAGTATGCATGGGGCCCATCATCATTCCCCGGCCGCCACGGTCCTCCCACCCTCTTTTCTCCGGGGGTCCTTGGGCTGGAGCTGCCTGGGTGATCAGCACGAAGCAAAATAGAAGCAGAATAACCCTATAATTTTTGCCCGCCATTTAAAACTCCAGCGATTCTCCCACCGCGCCGAAGAAAAACCGCTCGCCGAATTCCGCCAGCAGCCGGGAGGCCGCCCTCGGTCCCGTGCAGTGGGAGACTCCCACCCGTTCTACCCGGTATTTTTTGAGCGTCTCGATCGTCTCCTCCATCTGCGCCGGAGAGGCAAAATCAAGATGGGTTCCCCCGAGGATGGCATGAATCCTGTCCCGGCCGGTCTTTTCGATCACATAGTTCAGAATGTTGATCATCCCC
>JAPLIW010000491.1 GCA_026388915.1 Deltaproteobacteria bacterium | reverse complement strand
GAGAGACAGGTGCTCTGGCCGATTAATCAGTGGTTATCAACAGTTCCCGGCATTTTCAATGCAAAGGTGAGTCTATTTTCAACACTTTAAGCGATCGGGTCGGCATTGCTGACCCTGCTTGACTTAATCCATCGTAACACTGGCGAAGGCTTGCCCATGTTTTGCATCCTGTGTTACTGATACAGCAAAAATATAGACTCCTGCTTTCCAGGTGTTAGTCCCGGTCGGTACGACTTGCAAGATGTAAAAACCGGGCAATCTGCAGGAGGTCTATGACTTCCATCCTGAAACGAAAAAAATCCCCTCCCCCTTTGGACGGGGAAGGGGCAGGGTGGGGGTGATAAAGGTAGCAACGCGTAAGCGTTCTTGTACAGGGCGTTTCCGAATGGAAACTAATTAGGGTTATTGCGGCTTCTTAACTCCCATTTTCGCCAGCATCTCCTTCGCGGACTCGTATTGTTGGGGGATCTCTTTTTCCAGCTGGGCCTGATCCTTGAAGTCATATGGCATGTCCGCGTTGGCCAGTGTGTTTTGAAAGTCGGCGCTCTCCGAAACCTTCTTCAACGCTTCGCCGACCTTCTTGACGATGGGTTGAGGGATCCCCTTGGGTCCCACAAAGACCAACCCGTTGGCGGGGAAGTCCTGGCAGCCTAACTCCGTGAGCATAGGAACATTCGGGAAATTCGGGTTCCGCTTCGTCGTGTTGTAGACCATGAGCTCACGAAACACCCCCTGTTTGACATAGCGGAGGTGGGTGCCCGAGCCGGCTGCGAAGTCGATGTGCTTACCCAGAAGCGCCGTGCTCGACTCCGCGCCCGATTTGTAGGGAACGTGCTTGAATTTGAGGCCCTTGCACTGGGCGAAAAGCTCCACGGCGAAATACTGCTGAGTATTCATCCCCGCGGAACCGTAGGAAAGGCCCGGGTGGGCCTTGGCGTAGGCGATGAAATCGTCCACGGTCTTGATGGGCGATTCACTGAGGACGGTGAGGCCCCCTATGTATCGGCTGTACTGCATAATCAAGGTGAAATCCTTGAGCGGGTCATAAGAAACCTTCATGGTGTGGGGAAGAATCCTCAGAGCCCCCGTGGAGATCACCGCGAGGGTGTACCCGTCCGGCTTCTTGCTGGCAATCAAGCCGGCGCAGACGCTGGACCCGCCGCCAGGCTTATTCTCCACCACGACTGGCTGCCCGAGGATCTTCTCCGCCCCTCCCGCGAGGGCCCGGGTTGTCAAATCCGTCGTGTCCGCGGCGAATGCGCAGTAGACTGTGATCGGCTTTTCCGGGTATTTCTGGGCGGACGCGAGAGGAACACAGAAAAGCAGGGAAAGAGCCAGGCAAGCAATTATGAACATCCATCGATTTTTTGGTTTCATAGTATTAAAAACCTCCTTTAAATTTCCGGCCATAAGGGTAACCGGATCTCACATTCTCGCCAAATTTTACTAAAGCGTAATCGATTAAGCAAGATATTTTGGCCCACCTCTCGCATTGCCGCCCCAGCGACCTGGTTACTGAATTAACCATCTGGCTATAATCCGGGTAGGGTGACCACCTGGAACCACTGGTGTTCCTGCTGCGCTTAATGCCCCGGTCGTCGGATTGATTGAATAGACGGAGATATTACTTAAACTCCAACTTGCCGCCTAGAGAAATTCCGGCGGCTGTTGCACAACAGTGAGTATCGTGGAGCCCGAGACCGAACCAACCGATGCGGAGATGGTGGTAGTACCCGCCGATGGGCCACTGGTAACCAGACCTTTAGTTCCGGCGGTATTGCTGATCGTAGCCACGTTACCAGATGACGAGTTCCAGGCGACCTGCGTTGTCATATTTTGGCTTGTCCCGTCAGAATATGTGCCGGAGCCAGAGGTGAAAAAATAGTTGCAGATTTCGGGTACTGTCGGCATAAGACACTGCCGAGAATTATGATGAAAGCTTTTGAAACTAAATCATTATCCCTCTTGAACCAGAGTATGCCGTTGTCTTATATGGTTTTAGCCTAAGCCCCCTCCCTTACCCGAAAAATAGGATCCATCGGGATCAGGAAAAATTGCCAGTGCCTGATTATTACGGGATGAACTCTACAACTTTTGGTAGTGACTGTTAAAAACCTCTTTCAGAAAGTACTCCATGTTCAAGGTATCGTGCCACTCTACGCACCTGGCCAAAATTCCAGAAATGAAAAGTATATCCGAACCTCGATTACGGATTGAAACCTACATTTTTTGATAGAATATGTCAACCAACGATTTCAGGAACAAGTTGTGGAGCCCCACCGAATATGCATTCGGAGAGAGGATTGACAATGCCCCCTTTTTATTATATTTCAGCAGGAATAGGAGATTAGCTTTATAAAGGGTTACCTATCCAGCGGGAGAAAACGGTGATCGAAATCCGAACGTTTGAGGAGATTACCCAAATCCGCATGAGCCGGGAGATCGGGGGAAAACCCGCATACTGGGTCGCCTCCTATTTTGTGGACGGGCTGCTCATTGACACGGGGTGCAGCTACACGGCGGGAGAGTTGATGTCTTGCCTTGAAAAGCATCCCCCGAAATGGGTCGCCAATACCCACTATCATGAGGATCACATCGGGGCCAACCGCCCCATCCAGGAGAGGTTCGGAATCAACATCTACGCTCCTCCTGATTCGGTGCCCCTCATCGGCCGGCCCGCGACTCTCTTTCCCTACCAGGAACAGGTATGGGGATACCCGGAACCGTCGGAGGTTCTGTTTATCCCGCCGGTCATCCGAACGGACAGATTCAGCTTCGAATTTATCGAGACGCCTGGCCATAGCGCGGAGCACGTAGCGCTTGTCGAGCGCTCGAAGGGTTGGTGCTTCTCCGGGGATATTTTTGCCGGGGAGGCGGTGAGAATCATCCGCCCCGAGGAGGACATGCAAACCACGGTCGCCTCTCTGGAGAGACTCGCCGCTCTTGAAACCCAGCGTCTGGTCCTTTTTCCCTCCTCCGGGCGCATCGTGGAAAATGGTCGGAAGGCTCTTATGGAATGCGCCGGCTACCTAAGGACCCTCTCCCGAAAGGCCAAAGACCTCCAGGCGCATGGGCGGACCGTGCAGGAAATCATAAACGCTCTTTTCGGCGGCGAGCACCCCCGTGCCCAAAGGACCAACGGCCAGTTTACTGCTGAGAATCTCATCCGGTCAGTCCTGAAGATGGGATAGGGTGAGGGGATTGCCCAGTTGTCCGGCCTTCTATTTGAGGCTGAAGCCTCCGTCCACCAGGAGGACCTGCCCGGTTATAAAATTGGCATCGTCAGAGGCCAAGAAAAGGATCGCCCTGGCGATGTCTTCCGGCTGGGCCATTCTTTTGAGGTAAGATCCCTCGATCATGTTCTTCTTCACCGCATCCGGCAAAGAAGCGGTCATCTCGGTCAGAGTATGCCCCGGAGCGACGGTGTTCACGTTGATATGGGGCGCCAACTCCTTAGCCATGGTCTTGGTCAGGTTGATGACCGCGGCCTTGGAGGAACTGTAGTCCATGATCCCTTCCCGACCGCAGTGGTCGATGCCCCGGATGGAGGAGATGTTGATGATCTTTCCCGACTTCCGGGACAGCATGTGAGGAGCCGCTGCCTGGGCGCAGAGGAAAACTCCGATAAGGTTGACCTCCAGGGTCTTGACCCAGTCTTCCACGGTCTTTTCGAGAAAAGGACGGGATATGGCAACTCCCGCATTGTTCACCAGGATGTCGATCCGGCCGAATTCTTTAACGAAGGCTTCGGTAAAGCCGACCACCTGGTCCTTCTTGGAGACATCGCCCATGAAAACCTTCAAGGAATAGCCCTTCGAGCGGGCCGTTTCCATGCCTTTTTGGGCATGGGCTTCGCTTAATTCCACGATTCCCACCCTGGCCCCTTCCGAGAGCATCAACAGAGCCGTGGCCAGCCCTATGCCCCTGCCTCCCCCGGTAATCAAGGCGGTGGACAGGAATTCCGTCTTTTAATCATCCTGGATTCCGGCTTCCGCCGGAATGACAACCAAGAACCATGCCTTTCTAATGTTCGTCACTCCGGCGAAAGCCGGAGTCCAGTTCGAGGTTTTCAAAAGGCAACGTCCTCCAATTAATGCTTGGACTATAATGGACTCTTTAGTAATTTGCAATTGGCAATGAGAATTAAGTTGGAGGTTTTCTTCTGACGATTATCTTTCTTTACCCCTTCACCCCGCCAGCCCCTGATCGAGTACCTCCGCACCTAATTCCCCCTTGCCGGGTCATAGTCTGAGGACTTGCGGAAGAATTAGAGTAAACCACGGGAAAACTATGACGATCAAGAGCCCCAGGCATAGAAAAATCACGTACGTCAGCATGGGGCGTAGGGTGCGGTCTATGCTGATCTTGGAGATTCCGCAGGAGACGAAAAGCCCCACCCCGATGGGCGGCAGGAAAAGGCCGATGCCGACTGCGGCCGTGATGACGATGGAGTAGTGGATCAAATCGATGTCGAATTGTTTTACCACGGGCAAAAAAGTGGGCAGAAGGATGACTACCGCGGCGGGGCCCTCGATTACCGCCCCGAGGATGATAAATAGAACCGCGGAAAAGAGCAGAAAGACCGTCGGGCCCGCAGACAACGATTTCAGCAGCTCGGCAAGGTACGCCGGAACTTGGGCCACCGCCAGGACCCAGGCCACCACCGCCGCCGTCCCCAGAAGAAAACAGACATTCGCGGTAAGCACGGCGCTGTGAAGTAGGATCCCCGGGAGAGCGGACCAGGAGATTTCGCCATAGATGAACAGGCCCACGATGGCGGCATACAAGACGGCAACGGCCGCCGCCTCCGTAGGGGTAAAAATACCGCCGAGGATCCCGCCGAAAATGATGATCGGCAGCCCCATGGGGATCAGGGCATCGATGGAGGTCCGGCCAAGCTCGCTGAGGCTCGGCGTTTGGGAGGCCGCCATTTTGTCCCTTCGCGCCCGCACGTAGATATACCCCATAATGGCGAGGGCAAGGACCAAGGCGGGGATGAATCCCCCCGCAAAGAGCGCGGCCACCGATACATTGGCGATGGCCCCGATGATGATCATCAGGATGCACGGGGGCACCAGGATTCCCATGGCCGAGGCCGCCGCCACCACGCTTACCGCCTCCTCCGGCTTGTACCCGGCTTTCGTCAGAGGGGGAATCATCGTGGCGCCAATCGCCGAGACGTCCGCGATGGTGGACCCGGAAATGCCCGAAAAGATATACTCGGCAACAACTACGGCCATGGCCAGCCCGCCCCGGATCCACCCGACCAGAGCCTGAGCGAACCGGACCAGGCGGAC
>JAPLIW010000503.1 GCA_026388915.1 Deltaproteobacteria bacterium | reverse complement strand
AGAAAGCATCGGCCGGGTGAGCCCTTTTCTCAGGGGCTCCGCTAGACTTCCGCAGAAGACGGCGGGCCATTGGGCGACCCACCGGGTCGCCCCTGCGGGGAATCAACCCGAGAGTGTGGTTCTGGGGCTATGCCCGCCCGTTCCATGGAATCAAAGGTGCCTCATGGTTTCTGCGGGCAACGCCCTTGCCCTCGGGCCGGGCAAAGCCTGAAATTCAATCCATCTTCCGCCTGCTTGGCGAAAAATGAAAGATCGGAAAGTGTACCTTTTCCTTGACACCGGCCGAATGGAGAAAGTACAATTCCTTCAACAATGTCAAGGAAAAGACTTCTCCACCGCCTCGCTTATACCTACCTCACCTTAATCGGTTTCTTCGGCCACATTCTCCCCCGCTGGTTGATGCTCTGGTTGGCGGTCCTGATCGGGAACTTCTACTGGGCGGTCATGAGGGGTGACCGGGAGATGGTCCGGCGGAACCTGAGCCGGATTCTAGAAGATCCCTCCCAGGTCGGGCGGACCGTCCGACGCCTGTACGTCCGGTATGCCAAATACCTGGTGGATTACACCCGCATGGATCTGCTCAAGGGCAGGCACCTCCGCCGTCTGGTCCGGGGGTTCGAGGGAAAAGAACACATCGACGGAGCCATGGCGCGGGGGAAGGGGACCCTGATCCTGACCGCCCACCTGGGCAACTGGGAGATGGGGGGGATCTTTCTGTCCTTGATGGGCTATTCCCTCACCGTCATCACCGCTCCCGATGTGGAGGCGCGCCTTCACGAATTCCGGGTGCGACTTCGCCAGGAGCAGCAGATCAAGGTCGTCACCCTGGACGACACGCTGGCCTCATCCCTGGCCGTTCTCAAGGCGCTCCAGGCCAATGAACTCGTGGCCCTCCTAGGAGACCGGGATCTCTTCGGCAAGGGGATCCCGGTCCATTTCTTCGGGCAGAAGGTTTTCTTCCCCATCGGCCCGGCCCTCCTGGCCTACCTCTCCGAAGCGGCTCTGATTCCCACCTTTGTTCTGACGGATCAGGATGATAAGTACCGTTGCTTGGCTGAGCCCCCCATTGTGCTCCAGCGGACCGGTAACCGGGATCAGGATTTGGCGGAGAACACCCAGCGAATTGCCAGCGTCCTGGAGAAGTTCATTCGCAATTATCCCGACCAGTGGTATACTTTTTACGACTATTTCTCCAGGCATAAAGCCCCCTGATCCCCATGATTGTCTGGCTGGCTCCCATCGCTGGTTTCGCTGCTTTCGCCCTGAACGAGATTGCCAATCCCCGCGGGGCGTTTTTGGGAAAGGTCCATTGGAAGGGAGACCCCGGGGGAGTGGCCCTGACTTTCGATGATGGGCCTCACCCGGAGTACACTCCCAGGATCCTGGAGACCCTCGACCGGTTCCAAGTGAAGGCGAGTTTTTTCGTAATCGGCAGATACCTGGAAAAGTATGGAAATCTGGCGGCTGCCGCTTCCCGGGCGGGGCACCTCATAGCCAACCATTCTTTTCACCATTTCCGGGCCATGAGTTTTTTCTCCACGGAAAAGATCCGGGGGGAGATTTTCCAGTGCCAGGAGGAGTTGGAAAAATGGGTGGGGTACCGTCCCCGTTTCTACCGCCAGCCTGCCGGGTTTCGAAACCCCAGGATCTTTGCGACCCTGGAAGAATTAGGGATGTCCCTGGTGGGATGGCAGGCCCACGCCTTTGACAACCTGGTGAAGGAACCCCGGGCCATGGCGCAAAGAATCCTGAAGAGCGTCCGGCCCGGAGGGGTCATCCTTCTCCATGACGGTTGGGACCGGGATGAAGAACAAGACCGGGCTCCGACTCTGGAGGCTTTGCCCTTGGTACTCCAGGGATTGAAGGATCGGGGGCTGAATTTTTTTACCCTGGATCGACTGCTGGGGATGAGCAAAGAGGCTAGGGTGTAGGGGGTAGGGTGCAGGGGAAGGCGGATAGCAGATAGCCGATGGCTCATGGCTCATAGCTCATAGTAACCGCACGCATGAGTGATGAACGAAAATGAAATCGGGCAACGGACCACTGACGACAGATTACAATAGATGAGTAAAAAGGTGAGAATGTCCAGAGGTTCTTTTAACACTCACTTACTCCGTCATTCCGGCGAAAGCCGGAATCCAGAATCGCTTGAAAATCCTGGATTCCGGGTCGCGCTTCGCTTGCCCGGAAGGACGATTTCCCCTTGCTTCCAAGAATTTTGCAGGAGCCTCTCCATTTTCCAACTATTTATTGGTCTGCTGGGCGGCCTGGGTGGTTCATCGGCCTTCGGCCAGGATGTGCAGGAGCTTATCCGGGCCATCGATGAACAGCAGCAAAAGATCCAGACTCTTTCGGGCAGCTTTTCTCAGAGAAAAGAAAGCTCGCTGGCCAAAGACCCCCTCGTTTCCTGGGGGGCGGTAAAGTTCAAACGGCCGGACCGGATTCATTTTGCTTATTCGAAGCCCGAGCCGATGGAGGTGGCCCTCGAGGGAAAGACCCTATGGATTTATTACCCCGGTCGATCTCAAGCGGAGAAATATTCTTTTGCCGGCAACAAGAGGATGACCCAATACCTGGAGCCGATCACCGGTATTTTTCAGAAAACCTTCACCCAGCTCACCGAAACCTATTCCCTGACCTACCAGGGCACCGAATCCGATCGGCTCTACCGCTTTCGCCTGCAGCCGAAGGAGGAAAAAATCAAGAAGTTCCTTTCCCGGGTGGACTTGTGGATTGACAAGGCTTCCGGGGCCATTCTAAGATTTGAAATGATCGAAACCGGAAAAGACCGCCTGTTCCTGGAATTCAA
>JAPLIW010000059.1 GCA_026388915.1 Deltaproteobacteria bacterium | reverse complement strand
TCAGTTCACCATGGGAAATATACTTCCGGATTCCCGAACGGATCGCCCCGCGGACAATCTTTTTGAACCGGCCCCGGTCGCGCTCGATGCGGTTTGCTTGGTACAAAGCTCTTTCCTGCTTCCTCTTCCTCTCGAATCAGGCCCCAGGTGAAAGGGATGTTTTTGCTTTCGGCTCTTTGCTCTATGCTCTATGCTCTATGCTTTTTACCCCTTACGCCTTGCGGTTTTTCTTATTGCTTAGAAATCATAAAAGTCTCTGCGCCCTCCGAGCATGAAGAAAAAATCAACCGCAGAGTACGCGGAGACCGCAGAGCTTTTTATCGGGAAAGACAGAAACACAAATCATTTTATGGAAACGGACTCCCCTTCGCCTTTCGATCCTCCGGGGATGAAGATCAGAGGATGCACGAAGAGGAGACAGAGAGCGCAGAGATCATCCCTAGAAAGACCTTTGTTTTTCTCCCTTCCGGGGAGCGTTGGAAATGGGGACGCTTTTCCTCCTGCATCCCGGCCTTGAGTCTTTTCCCATTTTAATCTCTGCGTGCTCTGCGCCCTCTGCGGTTAAGTGTTTTTTTTAGGTTTTTTTATTTTGCGTCCTTTAAGTCCCCCCGGGCGAAGATGGAGGCCACGAAGTGGAGCACATCCGTGGCGCAGACATCGCAATAGCCATAATTCTTGATCAGCCGGCTCTTGACTACATCGATCTTCTCCTGGGTTTCCTTATCCACCACGTTGGAAACCAGGCTGGTCAGCTTGATGGTATCTTTCTGGTCCTCAAAGAGCTTGAGTTCCAGGGCCCGGTGGAGGCGCTCGTTGGCCTTGTAATCGAAGGTCTTCCCCTCGATGGCCAGGGCCCCGATGTAGTTCATGACCTCCCGGCGGAAGTCATCCTTGCGACTCTCGGGAATCTCGATCTTTTCCTCGATGGAACGCATGAGCTGTTCGTTGGGCTCTTCGTTTTCGCCGGTGTACTTGTTTTTCACCTTCTCCTTCTGGGTGTAGGCTTTGACATTGTCGATATAGTTTCCGCAGAGCCGCTTGATGGCCTCTTCATCGGCGCAGATGGCCCGCTGGACTTCGTTCTTGGATATGTCGGCGTACTCATCCTTGACCACCGTCATCAGCTCCCGGTACCGCTTCTTCTGCTCCTCCGCGGTGACCAGGCTGTGGTGGTCCAGCCCGGATTCCAGTTCGTTGAGGACGGTGAAAGGATTCACGCACCCCTCGGCCTCTTCCGATACGAGGGCGTTGGAGATCTTGTCCTGAATGTACCGGGGAGATATGCCCTCCATCCCCTCCCGCTCAGCCTCGTCCTTCAGCTCTTTGATGTTCTCCTCGGTAAAGCCGGGGAGCGTCTTTCCGTTGTAGAGCTTTAGTTTCTGGAGCAGGCTCAGGTTCGCTTTTTTGGGTTCCTTCAACCGGGTCAGCACCGCCCACATGCCGGCCATTTCGATGGTGTGGGGGGCGATGTGTTTCCCCTGCACCCGGTTGGGGCCGTAATCCTTCTCATAGATCTTGACCTCATCGGAAAGGCGGGTGATGTAGGGCACGTCCACTTTCACCGTCCGGTCCCGCAAAGCCTCCATGAACTCGTTGTTCTGCAGCTTCTTGTATTCCGGCTCGTTGGTGTGGCCGATGATCACTTCATCGATGTAGGTCTGGGGGAATTTCTTGGGCTTGATCACGTGCTCCTGAGAGGCGCAGAGCAAGTCATACAGGAAGGCCACGTCCAGTTTAAGGACCTCGACGAACTCGATGAGGCCGCGGTTGGCTACGTTGAACTCCCCGTCGAAGTTGAAGGCCCGCGGATCGGAATCAGAGCCGTAGAGGGCGATCTTGCGGTAGTTGATATCTCCCGTCAGCTCGGTGGAATCCTGGTTCTTCTCGTCTTTGGGCTGAAACGTGCCGATGCCGATGCGGTCCTGCTCGGAAAGGATGAGGCGGTAAACCCGGACGTGATCGAGAACCTTCTTCAGGTCCCCGGAGTACTTCTGCATCAGCGTGCGGTAGTAGAAACGGCAGGAAGGGCAGAGGTCCGCATCGACGGCGAATTTCGTGCGACCGTTTATTTTGGTGTTGAGGCTCTGGATCAAAGGCTCCCGGACCGCGGAGGGAAGGAGGTTTAAAGGGTCCTCGTGCATGGGGCAGGGTTCATTGATTTGTCCTTTGTCCGGGTCCGGAAAGTGCCAGGAAAAAGAGTACAGCGCTCCCTCAGGCTTCCGGGAGTAGGCCTCCAGCCCCTTTTTGAGGAGGCGGACGATGGTGCTTTTGGCCGACCCCACAGGGCCGTGGAGAAGCAGGATGCGGCGCTCGGTCCCGTAGTGGCGGGAGGCCGACTTGAAGACGTTGACCAGA
>JAPLIW010000742.1 GCA_026388915.1 Deltaproteobacteria bacterium | reverse complement strand
TCATCGCCTTCAAAATTCTTTAAAAAGCGTTCACCACAGAGGCACAGAGGACACAGAGCGGCAAAGCCGCAACCAAAGAGAATCACCCCCTCCCTCCCCTCCCCCCTCGAGGGGGAGGGTTAGGGTGGGGGGGATGCTTTTTGCCAAAGATTTTTCTGTCTCCGTGCCCTCTGTGTCTCTGTGGTGAAAAAAATATGGAAAAAGAGTGGGTTTTTGAAGACATCGAAGTGGAATCCTACGCCGGCTATAAGGGACAGGAGAGCCCCCGGGCTTTTGTCCATCTGGCCAGGCGGTACGAAATTCTGGAGATCCTGGACCGGTGGTATGAAGGGGGGGTGGACCCGAAAGCGTTGCGCCAGGATTATTTCCGGGTGAAGACCGGGAAGGGGGAAATCTTCCTGCTCCGGTACACGCCGCGGTACCAGTCCTGGACCCTCTGCCGCCGCCTTCCCGCCCCCCGATTTTCGAACAACTGAAAACGTTTATGGGACACAGATGAACACAGATAAACACAGATTTCATATTCGCAAAAGACTTAAAGACAAAAGACATAATGGGACACCATAATTATCTGGACAGGAATTCCGTCTTTTAATCATCCTGGATTCCGGCTTCCGCCGGAATGACAACCAAGAACCATGCCTTTCTAATGTTCGTCACTCCGGCGAAAGCCGGAGTCCAGTTCGAGGTTTTCAAAAGGCAATGTCCTCTAATTAATGTTTAGACTATAATGGACTCCTTAGCAGGATGCGGAAAAACTCCACTGAGCCGTCACTCCCGCGCAAGCGGGAGTCCAGAAGGCATTGAAAAGACTGGATTCCCGCTTCCGCGGGAATGACAATTCAGGGCTGGAAAAGGGTTTTTCCGCAACCTGTTAGTAAATCCAAGTACAAAAGGCCAGAGGCAAATCATTCAACTTCGTTCTTGATGATTTTATTGCCCCAAGAGGTTTTTGTCTGCGTTTATCTGCGTAAATCTGCGTCCCATTAAACAAATCGCAGTTTTGGTTTTATGTCTTCCGCCGCGCTCATTTCCGCCTATCTTCTGGATCTCCTCCTGGGCGACCCGCAGGGGTTCCCCCATCCCGTCCGCCTGATCGGCCGGCTCATCTCCGGGCTGGAAAGGGCCCTGCGCAAGGTTCATTCTTCCCCCTCCTGGCTGATACTCGCCGGAGTCATCCTGGCGGGAACCGTCTGCGGGATCACCTTTCTGGCAACCCATTTTTTAATCCGCTTTTTGGGAGATCTGTATTCGGTGGCGGGGCTGGCCGCTTCGATCTTTCTAGGCTACATCACCCTGGCTACCCGCGATCTGCACGTGGAAACCCGGAAGGTTCTCCGGGCTCTCGAGGCGGGGGACTTGCCAAGAGCCCGCCAAGAACTGTCTCTTCTGGTGGGCCGGGACACGGCGCACCTGGATGAGCCGGAAATCCTCCGGGCCCTGGTGGAAACCATCGCGGAAAATATTTCCGACGGGGTGATTGCTCCCCTTTTCTATCTCGGTTTGGGCGAGCCTGCCTGGGCCATGACCTACAAGGCGATCAACACCCTGGACTCCATGCTGGGGTACAAGAACGAGCGGTTCCGGCACCTGGGATGGGCCTCGGCCAGGCTGGATGATGTCGCCAACTTCCTCCCGGCCCGGATTTCAGGGGGGATCATCGTCCTTTCGTCCCTCATCCTTGGAAAGGGCTGGAAAGATTCCCTGAGAATTCTGCTGCGGGACCATGCCCGGCATCAGAGCCCCAACAGCGCCTGGCCCGAAGCGGCCATGGCCGGAGCGCTGGGAGTTCAGCTCGGGGGTTTGAATTATTACTTCGGCCGGCCGAGTCCAAAGCCCTTCATCGGGGACCAAAAAAGGAACATCGAGCGGAAAGACGTGAGGGAGGCCTGGAGGATTTTGTATCTGTCGTCCTTCTTCATGCTGCTACTGGCCCTGGGTCTAAGCTGCATTGGGAGGAGATTTTTCCCCTTGCCCTAAGATGGCTTTCGGGAATAGATTTTAAAGAAAGTCGGGGTTTTGAGAAAAGAATGTAGGGCGCCCCTATGTGGGCGTCCTTGCGCGGGTAGGCACTGGGGCCTGCCCCTACGATCCCTTACGAGGCGAATCCTTGAACAAAATCCACGGCGGAAACATATACGAAATTGCGGCCAAGCAGGGGCTCGATCCGGCGAAGATCATCGATTTCAGCGCCTCCATCAATCCCCTGGGCCTGTCTCCGAGGGCCAAGAAGAAACTCGGCAAAGACGGGCTGGAGGCCGTTCTTCATTATCCGGATGCCGAATGCGGCGAACTCCGAACCGCCCTGGCTCAATTCCATGGGATTTCGGAAAACTGCATCCTTCCCGGAGCTGGTTCCACGGACTTCATTTACTCCCTTCCGCGAGTGCTGAAATTGGAGCGCATCCTCCTAGTGACCCCGGCCTTCAGCGAGTATGAAAATGCTCTGGAAACCCAAAGCCGGGATTGCCGGATTCATTTTTTTGAAACCCGGGAAGAGGACGGGTTCGAACTCAACGTGGAGGGGCTGCTGCTGGCCCTGACCCAGGGGTACGATGCCCTCTACCTCTGCAACCCCAACAACCCCACCGGGATTTTGGCCGAGAAGAAGGATCTATTGCGGGTCCTGGCCCAGGCGGAAAGGGAAAAAACCTGGCTTATTCTGGACGAGGCGTTCATCGATTTCGTCCCTGAGGAATCGCTTATCCGGCAGGCCGCAGTTTCCCCCCGGCTCATCATCCTCCGGTCCTTGACCAAGTTCTTCGCCATGCCCGGGCTCCGGGCCGGATACCTGGCTTCCAACTCCGGGATGATCGAGAAATTCTCCCGGGTCAAAGAGCCCTGGACGGTCAATGCTCTGGCCCAGATCGCCGCCGTGGAAAGTCTTCAGGACAAGGCTTACGCCGACCAAACGCTGGTCTACATCCGGGAGGAACGGGAGAATCTCGCCCATGGTTTGCAGGGGATTCCCGGGTTCATCCCCTATCCCGGTTCCGCCAATTACCTTCTGGTTCAGCTGCATCCTTCTTTAAATCTCAGCGCTGCCGAACTGCGGGAAAAGATGATCCCCCGGGGGATCCTGATCCGGAACTGCCAGTCCTTCCACCATCTCGGCCCCTATTTTTTCCGCGTCGCCGTGCGCACCCACAGGGAGAATCAGGCCCTCCTCAAAGCTTTGCGGCAGGTACACAAAGAAATCCTCAAGAAAGAATGGAATTCAGAAGTGAGAATCCAGGATTCAGAGGGGAAGGCCGCTGGTCTACCAGGGCTGAAATCCAGTGGCTAGGGATATTTTTTTCTAAACATCTTAAAATTTAAAAGAATTTATTGTGTATCGTTAAGTAACACTATTTAAAAAAAGGCTTGACAAAAATTAGCTGTTCGTTGTAAGTGTCTTTTGGTTTTAGCTCTGGTTCCTTTTGGGGCATAAAGATTTTGTTTTCTCAAGCCTTGCGCATCTTCTAGACAAGGGAGAGACGAAAAAATGTGGGAAACCCTGCAAGTCGTCCTCATCTACTCATTTGTCCTCGGGGCCATTTATTTGCTCATATCCCTGGGATTCTCCATCATCTGCGGGGTTCTCCGGATTTTCCACCTGGGGTACGCCTACCTCTTTACTCTAACCGTCTATTTGACCTGGATGTTCATGAAAGCGTTGGGCTTCGGGTTGATTCCGGCTCTCCTGGGAATGGTGGTAGTTCAGTTTGTCATCTCCTATATTATTTACAAGGGAATCATCATGAAATTTGTGGACCGGGAGGAGATCATTCTGACCGGGCTTCTGCTGGTATCCATCATCGTGGAACAGGCGGTGAATTACCAGTATCCCATCCAGGCCGGGGTCTACATTAACACCACCCTCATCGAGGGAAGCACGGAATTCGGAACGGCGGTTATCTCCAATCAGTTATTGGCGGGGGCGGCGATCGCCATCCTCCTGACCGTTCTGTTCATCCTTTTCTTCCTCAAAACCAGGATCGGCCTGGCCATCCGGGCCCTCTCCCAGGATATTTACAGCAGCCGGCTCATCGGGATCCACGTGGAAGCTCTCTACACCCTCACCATGTTCCTGATCCTGATTCCGGTCATCATCGGAACTCTCATGGTGGCCCCGGTCTGGGCCGTGGACCCGACGATGGGCTCGCTCTACATGATGACCGCCATCCTGGTGGCCATTCTGGGGGGACTGGGGAATATTAAAGGGACCATTATCGCCAGCTTTCTCATCGGATTCACCCATTCCTTCGTATCCTTCGTATTGGGGGAACCCCGGTTCATGAACTTCTCGGCTTTGATTCTGGTCATGATCATTCTAATGGTTAGACCGCAGGGAATCGCCAAGAGTGAGGCGCTATGGTAGACGTGGAAATCAAAAGAGACCGCATCATCATCCGTTGCAAAGGGAAGAAGTGGGACTGGATTCTGGAGCCCCGGTACTGGCGAAACACCCTCATCTGGTCGGTCTTCCTGATCCTCTTTCCCATTATCTCTTATTTTGTCAGTCCCATCCTCCTCAACACAGTGATCTCCGCCAACCTCTACGCGGCCATTGCCATCCCCCTCGCTTTGATGACCCTGGGAACGGGAAGGATGAACTTTGGCCCCAACTTTTTCATCGGGGTGGGAGGGTACACGGCCGCTCTTCTGTCCATTGCCTATGGATGGGGACCGCTGGCAACCCTTCCCCTGGCCGTCATCGCGAGTCTGGTCTCGGCCTTGCTCTTCTCTCCCCTGGTGATCGTGGCCCGGGGGCTCTATTATGTCCTTTTAACCCTGCTTCTGCCCCTGGTCTTCATGGAAATCACCTTCATCTACACGGATACCTTTAAAGGAGACGTGGGCCTGGCCGGGATTAAGACCCTGGTGAGCACGGGCACGGTCAAGCTCAATTTCCTCATCGCCGCCTTTATCTCCATGTTCATCATGCTGCTTTACCTCTGGGTGGTAAACAAGGTCATCAAATCGCGCTATGGCCTGATCATGGCGGCCATCAATGACGGGGAGGAAGTCGCTCAAGGGATCGGGGTCAACATCAATAAAGTGAAGATCCTGGCTTTCGTTTTCGCCTCCGGGATGATCGGCATCATCGGCTGGTTTTACGCCCATTATTTTGGGACTTTCGCCGGCATTACCTATCTACCCTTAAGTTTCATGATCAAGATTCTCCTGGTGATCTTTATCGGGGGGCGGGCTCAGGTCTTCGGGTGCATCGTCGGAGGCTATTTCATCGCCTTCCTGGAGATGATCCTCATTGTCACCATGGGACCCATCCAACCCGTGGTTTTCGCCGTCATCCTGACGGTTCTCCTCTTTGCCCTGCCGGAGGGCCTCTTTGGGCTTTACCGGAAACGCCGCTACCGCGAGTATATGCCGACCTTGCACGTACGGAGATAGAGCAAGATGTCTGAGATCCTGAAAGTCCGCAATGTGACCAAGAGCTTTGGAGGTCTTACCGCCGTCCATGATCTAAGCTTTGACATCCGGAGCGGAGAGACGGTGGGGCTCATCGGCCCCAACGGGGCGGGGAAGACCACCCTGATTAACGTTCTCTGCGGGTCCCTGTACGCCGATCGGGGCGAGATTGAAATGGGAGGAAAGATCATCGGCCGCATGCCCCCGCATAAGCGGTGCCATCTGGGGCTCAGCCGGACTTACCAGATTCCCCGACCCTTCCCTGAACTGACGGCTCTCATGAGCGTGGTCACCGGCGCTTTATGCGGCAAAAACCGGATCAACCGCGGGCTGGACGACGCGGGCGCGGAAGCGACCCATTACCTGGAATTTGTGGGGCTTTTCAGTAAACGAAATATCCTGGCCCGGGACCTGACTTTCTTTGAACTTCGCATGCTGGAGCTGGCCCGGGCCCTGGCTACTTCTCCCAAGCTTCTTTTCGTAGACGAGGTCATGGCCGGGCTCAACCCGGCGGAGGCCACCAAAGCGGTCCACCTCATCGCCCGGGCCAAGGAGCAATTCGGCCTGACCATCTTCTGGATCGAGCATGTCATGGCGGTCCTCATGGAAGCGGCCGAGCGGATTATTGCCATTCAATTCGGAGAGAAGATCGCCGAGGGGACTCCGGAGGAGATTTCCAACAACGATAGGGTCATCGAAGCCTACCTCGGGTCGGGGTGGAAGAAGGGGACCTGCCACTGAAAATAAAAAGCGCAAAGAGCATGGAGCATAGAGCATAGAGCACAGGAAAAAACCTGGACGCTATGCCCTCTGCGCTTTGCGCTATGCCCTTTAAGCGGGGGATTCATGCTTGAGGTAAAAAACCTTAATGTTTCCTATGGGGTCATCCCGGTCCTGCACGACGTGAGCCTGCAGGTCAAGGAGAATGAGCTGGTGGCCCTTCTGGGTTCCAACGGGGCCGGGAAAAGCACCCTTTTAAACACCATTCAGGGGATGATGAAACCCGTTTCCGGGTCCATATCGTTTTTGGGAAAGGCGATTGAAGGACTTCCCCCGCACAGGGTGATTGCCGAGGGAATCGTTCAGGTTCCGGAAGGAAGACGTCTCTTCCCCTATATGACCGTGAGGGAGAACCTTCTCCTCGGCGCTTACCCGGGAAAAGCCTGGAGCAACAAGAGAGAGAGAATAGAATGGGTCATGAGCCTGTTCCCCATTCTGAAAGAGCGGGCCCAAATGCAATCCCGTCTGCTTAGCGGAGGGGAGCAACAGATGCTGACCATCGGCCGGGGGCTGATGGCCCTTCCCCGGCTGCTCATGGTGGATGAGCCCTCGCTAGGATTGGCTCCGGTGATCCTGGACAATCTCTATGAAACCCTCGGAAAGCTGCGGGAGTCCAAGATTACCATTCTCCTTCCCGAGCAGAATGCCCTGCGGGCCCTGACGATCGGCGACCGGGGCTATGTCATGCAGGATGGGAGGGTTGTGTTGGAGGGAAATTGTCAAAGCCTTATGCAGAGCGACCTGGTGAAGAAGGCCTACTTGGGAAGATAAAACGCAGAGAGCATAGGGCATAGAGCATAGCGTATAGGGCAAAGAGCAGAGAGCATAGGGCAAAGCGAAAGAAAAAGACAAAAGGCGAGAGGATGCGGCATGGAAGATTATTTTTCCTACACGGCCGGGCTCTTCAATCCCTCGGAGACCAACCAGAAGCCGGAGGTCCTGAAGGGAATCCGGGTCCTGGATTTTTCCCACGTCATCTTCGGTCCCACCGCCACCCGGATCATGGCCAACTACGGAGCCGAGGTGATCAAGCTGGAGCTCCCCTTTCATGGAGATTTATGGAGGCCGGCCACCTACTGGGGGAAGTACTGGAAGCATTCGAACCCCCTCTGGCATTTTGTCACCCAGAACAAATATTTTGTGGGGCTGGACTTAAAGCATCCCGAAGCCAAGGACATCATCTACCGCCTGGCCCAGATGTGCGACGTGGTGGCGGAAAATTTCGCCCCGGGCACCGCCGAAGCCTGGGGGGTGGGATACACCCAGATCAGCAAGATCAACCCCAAGGTCATTTATCTGAGCTGCTCCACCTACGGACAGTACGGGCCTCTTCGCTTTTATCCGGGCTGGGACCTCCTAGCCCAGGCGGCCAGCGGGGTTTTAAGCCTGACCGGCTACCCCGATACCGAAAAGTTTTATAAATTGCCCGACTACCTGGGTGACTTCATCCCCGGAAATTTCGGCGCCTTGGCCATCCTCATGGCCCTCTACTTCCGCAACAAAACCGGGAAGGGACAGTACATCGACCTGGCCCAATCCGAAGCCCTGATGCGCCTTCTGCCCAACTTTACGGCCTTCAAGCTGTCGGGAATGGATATCGGGCGGACGGCCAACACCGACCCGACCATGGTACCGGCTTCCATTTTCAAGACCCGGGATGGAAAATTTATGGCCCTGGCCTGCGCCACGGGGAAACAATTTGAATCCCTCTGCGGGGCCATGGGCCGGGAAGATCTGCTGAAAGAGAAAGCATACACCGATCCATTCGAAAGGCTGAAACCGGAACCGGCGAAAGCCTTAACCAAGATCGTGGCGGAATGGCTGAGGGGTAAAGGGGTGGAGGAGGTCGTTAAGCTGGCCAACGAAAGGAACTTTCCCGCGGCCGAGGTTTTGGATGACTACCAGATCTACCAGGACCCCTGGCGAAGGGAGCGGGGGAGCGTTATTCTCTTCAACGATGAGATGTACGGAGAGTTCGTTATGGCCGGCCCTTCAGCGCAATTGAGCAAGACCCCCTCACGGACCAAGTGGATCGCCCGCCCGATCGGTTATCACAATCGCCTGGTTCTGAAGAAGTTTCTGGAAATGTCCGAGGAGAAGATTGCGGAGCTGGAGAAGAAAAACGTCATCGGCACTTTTGACGACCGGCCCGGCCTCAAGCCTCCGGTCTATTATAACCTGAGCGAAGATCCCATCTTTAACTACGGAAGAGAGGGAAAGAAGTGAGCGGCAAAGGGGAGAAGGAACAAGTATACGCCCGCTATGTAACTTCGGGGAAGACCCAGGAGCACCTTGCTTCCTGGGGGAAAACCCTGGCTGAGGTCATGAACCCGGAAGGGAAACCCGAGGTTCTGAACGAAGTCCTGATCCTGGATGTGAGCCAGGAGAATTTTTCCGGCATCATTGCGGCTAGTTTCTTTGCCGAGTTTGGGGCGGAAGTTGTCAAGATCGAGCCGCCGGGGGGGGACCCCATGCGCCAGGTCACTCCTTACGGGGCCAACGTCAAAGGGGTGGGAATTCCTTTCCTGGTGGAGGGGCGGAACAAAAGGTACATGACCCTGGACCTCAAGAATTCGGAGCAAGACCGGAAAGATTTTGCCAGGCTGGCTGAAAAGGCGGCTGTGGTCATTGAGACTTTTTTCCCCGGAGAGATGGATTCCTGGGGGATTGGATACCGTCAGCTGAGCCTGAAGAACCCGGGCCTTATCTACATTGCCATTACCCCTTATGGCCATTACACCGAAAAGGCCAGGCAATTTGCCCGTCTCCCGGATTCCGATCTTACCTGTCAGGCAGGATCCGGCCTTCCAGCCCAGGTGGGCGACCCGGCAAACGCCCCCGAGCCGTATAACTGGCCTTTGAGAGCCGGAATGTGGGCCGGCTGGTATATCTCCGGTTTGAGCGCCGCCCTGGGAGGAACCGTCGCCCTTGTTCATCGGCAAATGACCGGAGAGGGACAGATGGTGGACATCGCCACCATGGATGCCTACTCCAACATGGTTGGATTTCCGGCGACCATCGGATATACCTGGGAGAAAGCCCGGCCCCGGATCGGGGTACTGGATTTTATTCTCTATCCCTACGGCCTTTGGAAATGCAAGGATGGATATGTGGTAATCGCCGCTCCACGGGACCATGACTTCCGCGCCCTTCTAAAGATTCTCGGGCTCTGGCATTTGGAGGATGACTGGAGACACACGCCCGACCGGATCCCGGATGTAGTGGACCAAGCCATGGTTTTGTATAAGGGGATTGAAGAAAAAACCCTCCAATATACCGCCGATGAGCTGGTGAAGAAGGCTCTGACCTACAGCGCCAAATCCGCCCGGTCCAAATGGCGAGGGGGAGGGGTGCCCATTGTCATGAAGATGATGACTCCCCCCATGACCATGGAGAGCAAGCAGTTTGCCATTCGCAAAATCTTCCAAGAGGTAGAGGATGAGAACCTGGGGAAATTCGTGATCAACACGAACTTCGTGAAAATGTCCGAATCCCCGCCCCGGATCAAATGGGTTTCCAGCACCATCGGAAAGGACAACGAGTACGTGCGGAAGAAATATCTCGGGAAAGAATAAAATGCATTTCACCGCAGAGCACGCAGAGGACGCAGAGTTCGCAAAATCAAAAAACTTCAAGCCTGATGGACTAGTAAAAAGTCTCTTGAAGCGTCACCCCGGTGAAAGCCGGGGTCCAGAACATCTTGAAATAACTGGATTCCGTCTTTCGCCGGAATGACGAATTATATAGAATTTCGACTTTTTACGAGATCATCAATCTTTGTTTATGGCAAATCGTTGGGGCGATTCGCGAATCGCCCCTGCAAACCGGATGGTCAATTATGGGGCTGGGTGTAGATCGATTTTTATCCTTAAAATTCCTCCGCGGTCTCTGCGCTCTCTGCGGTTGGGTCTTTACGCCTGGTTGTCCGAGGACCGAGAGCCTCAAAAAATAACTAGCAAGGAGGGTGAGCAATGGAAAGATGGCTTAAGTTGGGATTTGTTTTCCTGGCGGTCCTTTCGCTGGTATGGTTGGGATCCAGCCCCGCTGCCTTTGCCCAGCCAAAGGGCAAGCCGATCGTCATTGGCTATGTCGGGAACGTCGCCTCCCCCGGAACCAAGCCCTGTATGGACATCCAGAAGTATGCGGTGGAGGAGATAAACAAAGCCGGCGGGATCCTGGGCCGACCGGTTGAGTATGTGGTGCTTGACGGTAAGGGAGACACTTCTCTCTCCGTCGAAGCAGCCCGGCGGCTCATCATTGAGAACAAGGCTAGCTTTGTGTCCATCGAAGGGCGGTCCGAGATCTGCCTGGCGGCCCAGGAGAATTCAGCCGCTCTCTACAAAGAGTATCCCCACATCCTTATCTTCAATGGCCCCAT
>JAPLIW010000171.1 GCA_026388915.1 Deltaproteobacteria bacterium | reverse complement strand
CTATTTGTGCCATATTTTATTTTACTAAAACTGGGGGCTCTGTTGAGAAAGCCAAGTTATTTTCCTGGGTTAGTTTATGGTACAACTCTTGAATGGAAAATTATGCCCCCCTAAAAAATCTCTGCGAAAGCCGGAATCCAGGGTTTCCCGTGAAAACGGGAATCCAGATTTTCTTTAATGGTTCCCCGCTTCCGCGGGGACAATGCCTGGACCCCGGCTTTCGCCGGGGTGACGATCCAAGAGACTTTTTACGAGACTATCAATTTTTGTCTACCCCACGGTTCCATTGTTCCATTATTCCTTTCTTTTTTGCCTCTTTAACCTCTGTGTCCTCTGTGGCTAAAAATATTATTTAAAAATCGGTAGCAGAACGGTGAATCGGGTTCCTTTGTCCTTTTCGCTCTCCGCCGCGATCCTCCCGCCGTAGGATTCCAGGATCCTAAGGCAGATGGCTAGGCCCAGGCCGGTCCCCTCCCCCGGGGGTTTGGTGGAATAAAAGGGTTCGAAGATCCGCCCCAGGGCTTCCGAAGGGATTCCCGGGCCCGTGTCTTCCACTTCCAC
The DNA here is from genome assembly GCA_026388915.1 of Deltaproteobacteria bacterium. Lineage (GTDB taxonomy): Bacteria > Desulfobacterota > SM23-61 > SM23-61 > SM23-61 > SM23-61. The sequence continues at coordinate 1,724 of JAPLIW010000171.1, read as the reverse complement.
CTGGAGGATGGACTGGATCTCCTGGGAAGCCTGGGCCGGGGAATCCCGGCGGGAACGGAGCAGGGAGTAATCCAGCCGCGGGGGGTCTTCTTTTCTCCTCTGGGGTATGAAATCCGGGAATTCGGGGACCTCGCCGAGCAGGAGGGCTCTCGTCGCCACCCGGAGCCTTTTCCCCTTTTCTCCTGAAGGAGGACTCCCGGACGCCATGGCATCGGCCGCGTTCAGGAAGAGGTTGATCATCACCTGCTGCAGATGATGAGGGTCTCCCTTCCACCGGGGGAGATCCTTTTGAAACTCCTTTACAATCTGGATCTGTTCCCATACCTTCTTCTGGTGTGAAAGGAGGGAAAGGGCCCGGTTGATGACCTCGTTGACCTCCACCGTTTCATCCAAGCGGGGAGAGGGACGGGCGAAGTCCAGAAGCTCCCGGACGATTCGCCGGATTCGTTCGGCTTCGCTCTCGGCTCTCTTCAGCACTTCTCCCTCCTCCCCCGGGGAGAGCCCCCCTTTGGCCAGGAGGTCCAGGTATCCCAGGATGGCCCCGGTGGGATTTCCCACCTCATGGGCCACGCCCGCGGCCAGGCGGCCGATGGAAGCCAGCTTTTCCGAACGGATGATTTCGTCTTGCGCCCGGCGCAGGTCGCGGTTGACCCGCTCCAGGGATTGAATGTATTCCTCCATCCTGGCCCGGTCTTCCCGCAGCCGGGAAGCCATGTGGTGGAAAGAGGAAAACACCCGGCCCACCTCGTCCCCTCCCGGGAGCTCGCTCCCCGAGTCCAGGTCCCCTTCGGCGATCTTCTCCGACATCTGGACCAGCTTTTTCAAAGGGTTGATGATCACCCGGGAGAGGAGGAAACTCCCCACCCCGATGAGGAGGAAGGCTGTCAGAAAGACATAGAGGAAGACGATCGACTGGGAGCGGAAGAGGATCTCCCGCAGGTCATCCAGGGCCAGGTCCGCCCGGATTCCCCCCACCGTCCTTTCCTGGAGCATCCACGCGGCCGAAATCCGCAGGGGGGTTTTCTTCATCAGGGAAAGGGACGGATCCTCCCCGGTCCCGTGGGCGAACGTTTTTCCCAAAGCCATGGCTTTTTCCAGGTCTTCATCGCGCAGGATTTTCCCCACCTGCTCCGGGCGGGAATCCGCCAGAATGCGGAAGTCGCGGTCCACCACCGAAAAGCGCGCGCGGGGATGACCCTGGGTAAACAGGGATACGACCCTCTGCAGATTTCCGGCCGGCGCCGGTCCGCGGCCCTCCGGCTTCCAGTCCTGCAGGAAATTCTGCAGGGCCGATACCCCCTGTTTCCCCTCCCGGATTTTCTGCTCCAGGAGATTGCGCTCCTCGACCTTCAGAAAGATGACCCCCACAAGGGCCACCGCCCCGGCCATTAGAACCGTGAGGGTGAAGACGATTTCAGTCCGGATCCCCGGTCGAAAACTCCAGGCCATTTTTCACCGCGGAAGAAGTTATGATTCAAAAAACAAATACAAAATGAACCGCAGAGAGCGCGGAGAACGCAGAGGAATATGGGGTTAAGAACAATTCAAACAACAGATGAAATCTTCCCCCCAAAATGATGATCTACCTTACCAGGAAAACGAATAACAACTCTTTTTGACTGCCGCAGAGCAGGCGGAGACCGCAGAGGGACGCTACGGTGAAAATTCATTTACGAATCGACGAATGCCTTGCTTGAGAATCTTTACTTTGAAATTGATTAACA
>JAPLIW010000326.1 GCA_026388915.1 Deltaproteobacteria bacterium | reverse complement strand
GGGCGGTTCCCGGGTTCGGGCAATCATTTGGCCTCCGGGAGCTTTCATGCTAATATAATCAAAAAAATTTTCCCGGGCCGGATCATGAAGAAAGAATACGCCTTCTTGTTCATCCTGATTGCTTTCGTCACCGGAATTGTGGTGGGCGTCATCGCTACCGTCTTTTACGAGGAGAAGATGCCTGCCCTGCCCCCCTCCATCAAACCGCCTGCATCCTCCCCCGCCCCGGCCGTCACCGCGGATGTTCAGAAACAGATTTCCATGCTCCAGGGGATCCTGAAAGAAGAGCCCAAAAACCTTAAGGCTCTGGTCGAGCTCGGGAACCTTTACTTTGACACGGACCAATTTGACCCGGCCATCCGAACCTATGCCAGGGCCCTCGAACTCGACCCCAGGAACGCCGATCTCCGGACCGACATGGGAATCATGTACCGGAGGAAAGGAGACCCGGACAGGGCCATTGCCGAATTCAAGAAAGCAGCCCAGGACGACCCCAAGCACGCAAACAGCCGGTACAATATGGGGGTCGTCTTCCTGCACGACAAGGGCGATATGAAAGGGGCGATCAAAGCCTGGGAGGATTACCTCAAGGTGGAGCCTGCCGGCCCCCGGGCGGAAAACATCCGCAATCAGATGGAAAAAATGAGGAGTATGGCCAAATAAACACAATTGACCGGCAACTGAGGCAAGAAGCATACTATTTTGGCCCTTACATTGGCTGCCATCCCTTTCCAAAAAAATGCTCAGGTAAACCCAGATTCTATATAACTATTTAAAATTATTAAATAATAAATCCTGGTTCGGGATATTTGTGGATCCTCTTTTCTGTTGCTCGTCTTTTGGCACGGGAAATGCTAAGATTAAAGTGAGAAAGAAAGGGCTTAACCCATGAAAAGAAAAAAATTCTCCGAAAGCATTATTATTGTTTTGATCGTCCTTTTTTTCGCGATTCCGGTAGGGGCCTTAGCTTTAACGGAGTCGGTTACGATCTGGCCGAGGTGCTCGAGCTCTTTTATTTATAACCTGATTTTTAGATAACCCGCAAGAAACGCGACCCCCTCCTCCATCGCTGGGCCGGCCAAAGAGGCTGGTCCAGCGATTTTTTTTCTGGACAACCGGGATGATTCGGGAAAATCAGCGGAAAGTCATGCTAAGAGGGGAGCGAGGACTTCGGTCACTTCATTGGGGTCTATGTTTATGCGCCAAGGATCGCATCCATGGCTCTGGGATTCAAAGGATCCCGGGGGGCAGGGTTTCTTATCATGGATGATCCGCACGCCAGCCCCCCTTGGACCCCAGACTTCCGGGTCCGTCGGGCCAAAGAGGGCTATCGCCGGCAAGCCCAAGGAAGCGGCCAGGTGGGTGATCCCTGAATCGTTGCCCAGGTAAACCCGGCACTTTTTGAGTATGCCGGCCAGACCAATGAGGGGAAGGTTCTCGGCCGTCAGAGGATTGGCCTTCTTCATCGCCCTTCTTACTTTTTCAGCCCCGTCTTCCGCCGGGCCGGTGACGAGAAGAATTCTAACCCGTTTCGCCGCCCAATCCGCCACCGCGGAAAAATTTTCGGCGGGCCAGTTCTTTGCCGGGCTGCCGCTTCCCGGATGAATCGCCAATATCCGCGCTCCCTCTTTGGCCCCCCAACCGGCAAAGAAACCTTGCGCCGCGGTCAGCGCCTCTTGCGGCAACTGTAGGGGTACGAACGCGTTTTCTCCTTCGATTCCTTCTCTTCCCAGGGATTCTACCAGATAATCGGAAACGTGAACCCGCAGCTCTCCGGGGGGAAAAGGTAGAATGGATATAACCCGCCCTGCGCCAGCCCTCTTCACATTCTTCGCCAGAAGGTTCCCCCCGGCTCCTCCGAACAAGAGAACCGCCCCGAAGGAGGAAAAAAAGGCCCCCAACCCGGGTGGCCAAGAAGCGTCCTCGGCATAAAAGTAGGCCATGCCCGCCCGATCGATGGAATGGAGGAAACCTGCCCGGAGGTCATGGGCCACCAGAGCCAGCCTTTCCGGCCGCCCCATCATTTCAAGGGTAGCGTTGGGGAAGGCCTGGCGGAACACACGCATGGCCGGCAGAGCCATGAGCAAGTCGCCGATGCCGCCGGAATGGAGGATCAGGATTTTTTCAGGATGGACTGGAGGATTCAGCACTCTTTTTGGCTCCGAATTTATTCTCCTTCCCCGCCAGCAGCCGTTGGATGTTTTCCCGGTGTCGGTAGAAGATGAGGGCGCCGATGATGACGGCAAAAGGAATGTAGATGGCCTGGGAATGCAGCAGGGCAAGGAGGATGGGAAAAGCCGCGGTGGCGGTCAGGGAGCCCAGGGAAATATAGCGTGACTTGTAGACCACGGCGGCAAAGACCAGGAAGGAAAGGATTGCGGCCAGGGGGGCCAGGGCCAGGAAAGCCCCCAGGCCGGTGGCAATCCCCTTGCCTCCTTTGAACTTCAGGTAGATCGGGTAGAGATGGCCCAGAAAAGCGGCCAGGGCCACGGCTCCGATCCAGAAGGGAGAATCCAGGGTGGCCCGGGCGATCACCACTGGGATCAGGCCCTTCAGAATGTCGCCCAGAAGAGTGATGATTCCCAGCTTCTTTCCGGCCGTGCGGTAAATGTTGGTGGCCCCGATGTTCTTGCTTCCCTGGGTGCGCGGGTCCACGTCGCTGAAAGCCCTGGCCAGGATCACCCCCGTGGGCACCGATCCCAGGAGGTAAGCAAAGATGAGAAGCAATAAGGTCATGGCTCCTCCGTACAAATGAACGACTCTTTCACCACAGAGGCATAGAGAACTCAGCGCAGCTGCGCCGCAACCAAAATTGCAGTCTTTGCCCAGAACCACACGCCCCCCAGAAATCCCCCCTTCGCCCCCCTTTTCTAAAGGGGGGTTGGGGGGATTTCAGAGGTCGCCTGGATAAAAAAATTCTCTTAACACGATTTAAAGAGTCTGCAAGTTAGCAGTATAGAGGTAAACATTGAAAAATTGGAATGATGGAATAATGTGGCAATGGAAAAATGGAATACTGGATGTGCCTCTGTGGTGAATAAGTCTTTACGCTTTTCGGACCCGGCAGGGAATATACCGATGCAGCGGAGTGGCCGCGAAGCGGTCCCGGTGCTTGGCCGGGGCCAGCCGGTTCACGTTCACCCCGTGGGCTTTCCCCCCGTGGACCAGGCCGAACCCGTGGGGAATGACCACCTGCCCCCGGTGAGAAGATCCGGTTACTTCCGCCTCCACCCTGGCCGACCCGGCTTCCGTCTCGATGACCGCAATATCTTTATCTCCAATTCCCAAGGTTCGCGCATCTTCCGGGTGAATGCGCAGGGTGCAGTAGCGGCGGCCTTCGTTCCAGGCCGGGTCCCGCATGATGGAATTGGCCACCATTTCCATGTGGTTCCCGGCCATGAGAATCATGGGGTAATCCTTGTTCACCAGGGCCGCCTCCTCGGAGGCCGGGGTCACTTCTTTTACCCAGGATTCCATCTCCGGAAAATGGATATGGATTTTTTTGTACGGCGTCTTCAGGGCTTTCAGGTTGTTTTCCGTATCCGCCACCCCGATTTTGACTCCTCCCGGGGTCTTCAGAATTTTGCCGAAAATCTCCTCGCCCGTCAGGGGACCCGGCTGAAAACCGGCCCGGGCTACATCCTCCGGATGCATCATGGGAAAGCGGGCCAGAAGTCCCCAAATGGCGGAAAGGTTCTTCGATCCCAGCTCTTCCCCCAGCGTTTTGGCCAGGATGAAGGGAAGCCAGGAAGCCGCTTGGGGGTTGGCCTGCACATATTTCATGAGGGCCGCTCCATAGCTTGCCCGGTCCTTGGCCTTTTCCCTCAACTCCTGGGGAAAATCAGGAATCATCCCCAGCCTCTCCGCCAACCCCACATAGATACTGCCTTCTTCCACCTGCTCCCCGTCGGGTTCCACCACCGGGCGGCGCATGTCAAAGTAGTACTCCGGATACATCCACTGGAAAAAAGTTCCATCCCACTTTTCGTATCCGGTTCTGGCCGGGAGAATATAGTGCGACAGGGCCGCTGTTTCGGTCATGGCCACCTCGACGGTTACGAGCAGGTCGAGCTTGGCAAAGGCCTTCTCGTAAGCCGCGGTGTCGGCATAGGAGCGCAGGGGGTTCGACCCGCTCACAATGACCGCCCGAATCCGCTGGGGATGATCATTGTCGATCTCTTCCGGCATGACGTTGGGCGGAAAGACCCCCATGATGAGGGGAATATTCGTGGCCACCGTCCTCCAGGTCCCCGGGTCTTCTTCGGGGGTGTGGGACCCCATGGGCATCAGGTGCCCGCCGAAAACATTCCCGCCCTTGACCCCGATGCGGCCGGCCAGGGCCAGCAGGATCAACTCCAGGTAGGAGTTCAGAGTACTGTGGCGGCCCATCAGAATTCCCAGGTCGCTGCGCCAGGAGCTCTTCCGGGTGGCAAAGAGGCGGGTGAATTCCCGGACCGCGCCGGGATCCAGGCCGCAGACCCGGCAGTTTTCCTCCACCTTCACATCCTCAAACCAATTCCGGATCGCTTCGAATCCGTTCACCTTGCCGGCAAGGTACTCTTTGTCCAGCAATCCTTCTTCGGTCAGGAGGATTTTGATCATGGCTTTCAGCAAAAGGGCATCGGTCCCGGGCTTGAGCCGGAGATGAATATCCGCCAGCTTGGCCGTCTCCGAGACCCGGGGGTCCACCACGGCCATCTTGAATCCCGGCTCTTTCTTCTTGTTGCGCAGAACCACCGGGGCCTGGGGGATGTCGTGGCTTACCATGGGGTTGGCCCCCCAGAAGACCATGAAATCCGATTCCGCGATGTCCGGGACGGCATGCATGTACTGCCGGCCGAAGGCCTTGCCCTGCACCCAGAAGAATCCGGTGAGTTCCTGGGCCAGAGGGCTGTAATGATTTTTGGACCCCAGCCCGTGGAGAAAGCGGACTCCGAAGGCCGCCTCAAAATGGCAGCCCTGTCCTCCCCCTCCCATGTAGGCCACGGAACGGGGCCCGTGCTGCCCCACGACTTCTTTCAACCGGGCCGCGATTTCATCCAGGGCCTGCTTCCAGGAGATGCGCTCGTACCGGCCTCCGACGCGTTTGAGGGGGTATTTCAGCCTCTCCTGGTTGTTCTGGAAATAGGCAATGTTGGCGCCCTTCCGGCAGATGTACCCCCGGGATCTGGGGTTTT
>JAPLIW010000677.1 GCA_026388915.1 Deltaproteobacteria bacterium | reverse complement strand
TTCCTGGAAAGGTCCTTTCTCGTTTTGACCTTCTGGGAAGGGTGAGAAAAAACGCCGTTTTTCCCCCTGCATCCTGGCCCTGAGCTTTTGGCCATTTCTACCTCTGCGTGCTCCGCGACCTCTGCGGTTAAGTTTTTTTTAGTGGAGAATTCTTAATCCGTTCCCCCGGGGGGGGATCGCGCCGCTTGTCGACCACAAAAATGGACTTGGAAAAGGACTTGGCGAAATTCTTCATCTCGGCGGCGATCTCTCCGACCTGGATGTGATTCTTCAGTTTGCGGTTCCGGTTGGTGACCACGGCGATGGAAATGGTCATGATGGGGAAAGACACGACTTCGCCCTTTCGGGTCTTTCCCTGGATGTATCCTTTCTGCCGGTCCTCGGGATTGTAGAAGGCCACGATCTTCCGGTCAAATTCGGCGATGACCGCGGTGCAGATCTTTTCGAACCGGTCCGGGGGGGTGATCAGGATGAAGTCGTCGCCCCCAATGTGGCCGACAAAATCTCCCTCCCCGCCGTGTTCCCTGACCGCCTGCTTGATCATCTCCGCGGTTGCCAGGATCACTTCGTTTCCCCTGGCGTATCCATACTGGTCGTTGAAGGCCTTGAAGTTGCGCAGGTCGGCAAGACAGAAGGCCATCGGAGATTCTTCCTCGATCCTTTTCTTCAAAACCTCCTCGATGGCCACCCCACCGGGCAGGCGGGTGAGAGGGTTGGCGTCCAGATACATCTCTTCCATATGTTTCAGGCGGACGGCCATTTCATGGAAGGCATGGGACAGGTCCCCCAGCTCGTCCCAGCTCTGGACGGCAGGGACGTGATCGAATTTCCCCTCGGAAATTTGCATGGTGGACAGCTTCAGCTGATGGATCGGTCCCGAAATATTCCGGGTAATCACCCGGGCCACCAGAACTCCCAATAGAATCCCGGCCACGCACAACCCGGCGATCACCCGAAAGGCCCGGTTTCCGATCTCGGAGATCATCTGATTTTTCTTTATCTGATCCTGTTTCGCCGCTAAGGAGATCTTTTTCAAGAGCTGGATGATCTCTTCCTGTTTCCCTTTGATCCGTTTTTCGGACTCCCCGGCGGGCAAAGACCGGCTTCCCCGGCGGTTTAACTCCTGCTTGAAGAATTGAGTGTATTCTTCATGGAGAGCGGTCAGCTGCGCGATGGGGAGGGTCTCCGGTTGGGGAAGCGTATAAAACTGAAGGATGAGCTTCTCGAACTCCTCATTCCTCTTCCAGAAGAGGGCCCCCAGGTCGGGGCTTTTGAGGATCACCGATCGGCCGGCAAAAAGCTCCTGGGCCAGCAGGTTTTCCATGATCCGATCGGTGAGTTCGACGAGGGGGATGTCTCTTTGGGTAATGCTGTAATTAATCGCGTTTAATTGATCCAGGCTGGATAAGGCAAAGAGGGCAATCAGGAGGGTTACGACCCCGTAGGAAAGAAAACCCAGGAGTAATTTCCTGCCGATACTCAACCGGATGAGCTTGGCCAGCGTCTTCTTCAGGACTTGGGTATCGATTCTGCTCTACCCCCCATACGGTGATGAACCCGGGATTCTTTCCTCGCTTTCTCTACCAGGCGATTATACCCTAAAACCCCCTTCCGTGTCCTAAAGAATCCATCCCTGGGATGGCGCGCCCGTGGGGGGAATGAACGCCCGGGCAAAAAAGAGGGAAGACGGGGAATCGTCCATGCATCCTGAATCGGCAAGAACACCCCGTTCGTTTCCGCTCCAAGCCATTCGGGACCCCCTGAAGCTCTTGAACCGGGTGCATTTTCGTGTTACAAATTTCTTTGGTTCGATTCGGAAGGAAAGGAGAAGAGGACATGTACGATGTACTCCTGAAAGATGGAGAGATCATTGACCCGGCGCAAAAAATGCACTCCACCGGCTCCGTTGCCATTCAGGACGGAAAGATCGCGGCCGTGGGTACAAAGCTCCCCGCGATGGAAGCTAAAACCGTGTGGGATATGCGCGGGAAAATCATCTCTCCCGGGCTGATCGACCTCCACTGCCATGCGTCTTTCGGTTTCGCCTCCCTGGGAGTTCCCGCGGATGAGGCGGGCTTGAATACCGGCGTCACCCTCCTCGGGGACGGGGGCTCGGCCGGGGCGGCCAACTTTGAGGCCTTCCGCCGCCTGGTGGTCCAGCCGGCCCGGACCCAGGTCTACTGTTTCCTGAACTTGGCCAAGGCCGGCCTGATCGCCATGCCGGAAATCTTCACCCTCCGTGATATCGACATCGAGCTCAGCAAGAGAGTGGTCGAGGCCAACCGGGAGATCATCAAGGGGATCAAGATCAGGGCCATCCAGCCTCTGGCCGAATGGCTGGGAGTCAAGGGAGTCGAGATAGCCAAGAAGCTGGCCGCCGACCTGAGGCTGCCCCTGATGATTCATATCGGCGAGACCCGGGACCGGATGGAGAAAGACTGGATGGATGATTTCTCCCGCTCCGCCGTCTCCCTCCTGGAGAAAGGCGACATTCTGAGCCACTTCCTGACCTGGGAACCGGGCGGGATGATTCTTCCGGACGGGACTGTTTATCCGGAGCTGGAGGCGGCGCGAAAACGGGGGGTCTATCTCGATTCCTGCCACGGTTTGAATCATTTCAGCTTTACCGTCGCCCGCCATGCCCTGGCCCGGGGGTTTATTCCCCATATCATCAGCACCGACCTGTCCGCCAACAACTCCTCGGTCACCCAATCTCTGCCGGTGATCATGTCCAAATTTCTGAACCTGGGGCTATCCCTGGATCAGGTCATCGAGATGACCACGGTGAATCCGGCCCGGGCCATTGGAGAGGAAGGAAGGCGCGGGAGCCTGAAGGTGGGCATGCCCGCAGACATAACGATTCTGGAGACGGTGAAAGGGGATTTTCTCTTCAGCGACGGGAAGGGGTGCGGGTCTCTGCACGGAACCCTTTTGCTGGAGCCAAGGATGGTTTTCCAATCGGGGGAAATGAGGCCGGCTTACTCCCGGTATCACCTTCCCCCTATTTTCTCCAAGTAGGGGCGGTTCGCGAACCGCCCTTACAATCCTTTTCCAGAAAGGTGGAACTATGAATGCTCTTAACGGAAAAATCGCCCTGGTGACCGGCGGAAGCCGGGGAATCGGACGGGCCTGCGCCCTGGCTCTGGCTCAAGCAGGGGCGGAGGTGGCGGTGAATTACCGGGAGCGGCAGGACGCGGCCCGAGAAGTCTGCTTGCTCCTGGAGCGTCTGGGCAGGCGGGCCTTCCCGATTCAGGCCGATGTCTCCCAATCATCCGACGTGAGCCGGATGATCAAAGCGGTTGAACGAGAGCTGGGGACGATTGAAATCCTGGTCAACAACGCCGGTGTGGCCCGGCGTTACCCCTGGGATCAGGTGCCCGAAGAAGGCTGGGATGAAATCATGAACACTAACCTGAAATCCGCCTTCCTCGTCACCCAGGCGGTCCTGCCCGGCATGCGCGCCCGAAAATGGGGAAGGATCATTAATATTTCGTCGAGTGCCGCCGCCACCGGCGGAGTGGTGGGCCCCTACTATGCCGCCAGCAAAGCCGGGCTCCTGGGACTGACCCACGGCTACGCCTCCCTCACCCTGAAAGAAGGGATCACGGTCAATGCCGTGGCCCCCTCGTTGATTGAGACGGATATGGCCAGGCAGGACCTCCGGGTCGACCCAAAAACAACCTCCATCGGGCGCCTGGGAACCCCGGAAGAGGTGGCCGAGGTGGTGGTCCTGCTGGCTAAAAACGGCTACATCACCGGGCAGACCCTTTACGTGAATGCCGGGCGGCACATGACCTAAATGCGGAATTCGAAATGCGGATTGCGGAATAAAAAAACCTAACCGGACGCGGATGAACGCGGATAAACACGGATGAAACATGAAGCATAAATACGAACGTCTGGTGAAGCTTATTTGAACTTTGAGGGTTGTAAAGCGATTCCTATTCGTTGCATTTATATCTCTATGCTTTCTGCGTAATCTGTCAAATCTGCGGATAAACGGTTTCAGGTTTTTATAAAAATCTTTTTCCAAGGGCGGTTGATGTATAAAGAATTTTACGGGTTCTCGGCAGAGCCTTTTGACCTTCAGCCCAACCCCAGATTTTTATACCTGGCCCGCGGGCACTACGAAGCCCTGTCGGCCATGATGTCCGGGATCAAGGAAAGGAAAGGTTTGATTGCGGTCACCGGGGAAGCGGGAATCGGAAAAACCCTTCTCCTCTATGCGCTGCTGAAGGATTTATCGGAAAAAATCAAAACCGCCTTTGTATTCAACCCCCAATCTGACTTTCCCCATCTCCTCAAAAGCATTCTTCAGGATCTGCGGGTGTCCTTCGGCGAGGAGAAAGAAGATACCGACCGGCTTGTGCTCCAGTTCAAGAAGTACCTCCACGAGAGGCTCCCCGGGGATGAGACCGTGGCCATTGTGCTGGATGAAGCGCAGAATCTCGACGGAAAGACGCTGGAGGACCTGGGCAGGCTTTTCACCCTGGACACCCCGGCCACGAAACTGCTTCAGCTCATTCTGGTCGGACATCCGGACTTGGAGGTCAAATTGGATTCCAAGAGACTGCGCCCGCTTAAAAAAAGAGTCGCCGTCCGCTGCCGAATTCGGCCTCTGAACCGGAACGAAGGAAGGGGTTACCTGAAATACCGCCTGAAGCAGGCGGGGCGGGATCTACCCGAGGTTTTCACCTCCGAGGCCGCCAATCGAGTCTGGGAATTCGCCGGGGGGATTCCCCGGGTCATGAACTTGCTCTGCAGCCGGGCTCTTGACCTGGGGGTTCATCATTCCAGCCCGGTCATCGACTCCAAGATCGTCCAGGAGGCCATGCAGGATCTTGCTTATCTCCAGCCCGGCAAATCAAAAGCGCATCGTTCCGCATTTTTCCGGGGAAAAACCAGCTCCAAGGCCGTGCAGATCCTGTTTTTCCTCTTCTCCGCCTGTGTTTTTTTCCTATCGCTCAGCCTGATTCTCTTCCTTTTCCTCCGCAAGTAAGAAGAAAAATCGTAACACTTTAGCTCTTTGAAAAAGGTAACTTTTACCCTCTGAAAAGATCTCCCAGAAATCCCCCCTGCCCCCCCCTTTGCAAAGTGGGGTTGGGGGGATTTCAGCGATTGGTATCTCAATCGATATGGCTTCGATATG
>JAPLIW010000443.1 GCA_026388915.1 Deltaproteobacteria bacterium | reverse complement strand
CTGTTCGGACGTCATCGCCAAGTGCTATCTCAACGGGAAACCGTCTCTCTCCATCCCCTGCTACGGGGAACGCCGCTACGGGCATGCCCAGGATGACGAGCTGGCCATGGCTCTCCCTGCCGGCATGATGGAAAAGGCCCTACGGGGGTTGGAGGCGCTCTACAAGCGGGGAATCCGGTATCCCATCAGCTATGCGGGAGCCGAGATGGATGTCACCCGCGCGTTCCCCATGGCCTACGGAGGGATGAGACAATTGGAAGAGCTCAGGGGAAATGACCGCCGCATCCTGCTGGGAGTCACGGGAGGGATCGCCAGCGGGAAATCGACCGTGGCCCGTATGCTGGAGGAGTTGGGAGCCCCGATCATTGATTTTGACCTTCTCAGCCGGGTCGTGGTGGAACCCGGGAAACCGGCCTGGCGGGACATTGTCTCCTTCTTCGGGGAACAGGTCCTCCTCCCGGATCAAGCCCTGGACCGGAAGAAGCTCTCGGAAATCGTCTTCCGGGATATGGAAAAGAGAAAAAAGCTGGAGGGGTTTACCCATCCCCGGATTCACGGAGAGTTTGTACGGTTGGTCAAGGAACACACGGCCAGAAATCCGGCAGTGATCATTCAAGTGGTGATTCCGCTGTTGATCGAAGTCAACCTGCAGTACCTGTTCCACAAACTCCTTCTGGTCTACATCCCCCGGGAAAGCCAAATCCAGCGGCTCATGGAGAGGGACGGGATCTCCCGGGAAATGGCCCAGAGTATCCTTGCCGCCCAGCTGCCCATCGATGAAAAGAGGGCCTACGCGGACTACATCATCGACAACTCCGGATCCCTCGAGGAGACGAAAAAGCAGGTTCAAGAGGTCTGGGAGAAGTTGAAGGATTTCCAGAAAAGCAGGCCCGGGTAAAAGTCATCGACCTTCCGCAGAGCCGGAGGTTTGAAAAACGTGAATCGCTCCAAGCGGGTTCTGCCCGGCACCACCTGAAGGGGTTCTCCGCCCTTGCGATCCAAAAAAAATGCCGCCCTGGATTCCTCTATCAAACCCAGGGCGGCAAAGAAGAAAAACAACGGCTAATTGTCGAGCGCTTTATCTCCCTTTTTCTCATCCAGGACCCCGAGGGTCTTCGCCGTTTCGAGCAGACTTTTGACCTTTCGGGTGTGCTTTTTCTGTTCCACCAGTTTGCCCACGCAGGCCATCACCTCGGTGACATTGAAAGGCTTGTTGATCACGTCCGCGGCCCCCCAGTCTTTCGCTTCCGCCGTATTTTTGGGAGTCATGTAACCGCTGATGATGACCACGTCCACATCGGCCTTCATGGTTCTGATTTGTTTCAAAACATCCAAGCCCGAGGGACCCGGCATTCTCATGTCCAGGGTGATTAGGTCGAATTGCTTGTTTTGCAGGCGGGCAAGCGCCTCATCCCCGTTGGTCGCGGTTTGAACCTCGTACAGCGGATGGAGAATCATTCGCAGAGATTCCCGCGGGCCAATCTCGTCATCCACCACCAGCACCGAACCTTGGTATGTCATTTCTGCGTCCTCGAATATTGGAAATCGTTTCTTTCTTCTTTTTATACAAAAGCAATAATTATGCCTAGTCATAGAAAAAATATTTTTTTATAACATCTTGAAATTTTATATTTTTTTAAATCTTCCCTTAAATTTTCTCGGGGAAACGACCATTTCTGCACAACCGAATTGGCAAAAATTGCCCGTCCGTTACGGGTTCCCGGCGCACAAGTTCCGGCCTGATCGGAACGGATTCATCCAGGGTAATGGGATGTCTCCTTGTTCCCCGGCGGAGCCCCCTCCCTCTGATGACGACATCCCCCTGAGCCAAGGAATCATCCTTCAAGGGAAACGCATTGGCTTATCTGCTTTTTTTGAAAACCTTGGAGGAAAGAGATCGACGAAGGAAGCAAAATAGGAGGATGGAAAGCCTTGGGAATGACCAGAAGATAGGTTGAGGGGGAAGGTTGGTTCTCCCCCCCCATTGAAACCCACCGGAAGTTATTTTTTGAAAATGGCTTTCGGGATCATGGCGTGGATCCCCTTATTTCCGTCCACGATTTGGGTTATCCGCAAGTCCACAGCCAGGCTGGACAGGGCGTAGGCATCATCGGGCGTCAATCCCTTGGTTGGGGAGATAAACCGGATGGCGTCGCGAAGGGCGATCTTGACGGCTTCGTTGAGGTCCTGGTGAAACCCCATGGTGATCCAATGGGTCGGCGTTTCCGCCATGGGCCGCTCAAGTTTCATATCCTTGCGCACCACAAACTGGAAGACGGCCTCTTCCATGGCGGTCTCAACCGCGGTTACATTGACCTCTCCATCTCCCTGCACGGCATGGGCGTCCCCGGTGGAAAAGAGAGCCCCGGGCACCTGGACCGGCAGGTAGAGCGACGTCCCGGCCACCAGCTCCTTGTTGTCCATGTTCCCGCCGAAATAATCCGGAATCGCAGCCGGCCGTCTCTCCCCGGGTTTGGGAGCCACCCCCATTACCCCCATGAATGGCCGAAGCGGGATGACCACCCCGGGAGCGAAGGTCGTCTCCATTCTCTGAACGTCCAGCTGGAGGGTCTTGATCTGTCCGCCGGGAAAATCTTCGGGGAGCCCTCCGATATTCATCCTGGCCGGATAATGGTAGTTCACTCCGCAACTCGCGGGCACCAGTTTTTGAATGCGGACCTCCAGCACATCTCCCGGCTTAGCTCCCTTCACAAAAATCGGCCCGGTCAGCGTATGTGAGCCCATTCCCCGGTCTGTGTAGGTCTGGCGTTTGGCCAGCAACTCCTCAAAGGTCATCCCGCAGCGGAGTTGGCCATCCATGAGCATCAGGGTGCTCAAGTTCACCGTATCGCCGGAATTAATCTTCATCACCGGGGGAATGAGTGT
>JAPLIW010000481.1 GCA_026388915.1 Deltaproteobacteria bacterium | reverse complement strand
GACATCGTCCTGGTCACCCACGATCATGCCGATCACAATTATGTCCAGGGCCTGCGGGGAAAGCCGCAGGTGGTCAAGGGAACCGGCTCCCATAAAGTGAAAAACATGGAATTCAAAGGCCTCGCGGCTTTTCACGACGGGTGCAAGGGCTCCGAAAGAGGACCGAACACGATCTTCTGCTTTGCCCTGGACGGGGTAAAAATCTGCCATCTGGGCGATCTCGGCCATGTCCTCTCGGATCAGGAAGCTAAGCAGATCGGTCCCGTTGACGTCCTTCTCATCCCGGTGGGCGGGGTTTATACCATCGATCCCGCTCAGGCCTCGCAGACCGCCCAAATAATAAACCCCAAGATCATCATCCCCATGCATTACAAAACCCCTCACTGCGGTTTCCCCCTAGCCAAAGTAGAGGACTTCACCTCGGGCAAGGCCGGGGTCAAGAACATCAAGGGCAGCGAAGTGGAAATCAAAAAGGAAAAATTTCCTCAAGTCCCTGAAATCATTGTTCTTCAGCCGGCCCTTTGATAATTAATTCGAGCGCCCCGTATCCACAGGGCTGATTTATCTCATCCCCAGGCAGAACGCTGGAACAAGCCATTTGCCCGCCCTCTGTTCTTCAGAGGCCCCGCCTCACTTTACAACCCATTGACTTTGATCGATTTTATTAAAATTCTCTCCCCCCTTGGGATTTGCTTCACAATTTTCAATAATTTGCCGATATTTCCTTTGAGATAACTCACCCAACTTTTTGAAATTACTCATGGGCTTAGCGGGGTTGATCCTGGGATGTCAGAAATGAACCCCATACGGTTTGGAAAATACCTCCTTATGGAAATCATCGCCACCGGGGGAGTGGCCCAGCTGTTCCTCGGGAAAATCACGGGGGTGCAGGGCTTTGAGAAACTGGTGGCCATCAAGATGATCCTCCCCCACCTCTCCGGGGAAAAGGAACTGGTCAACGCTTTCATCGATGAGGCCAAGCTGGCCGCCCTGTTGACCCACCCGAACATCGTCCAGATCCATGATTTCGGGCTCATGGAAAATTCCTATTTCATCGCCATGGAGTATATCTTCGGGAAAGACCTCCGTCATATTTTCCAGAAAGCCAGGGAGAAGGAAGCGCCGCTCAGTCTCGATCATGCCCTTTACATCACCTCCCGGATCTGTGCGGGGCTCGGCTACGCTCATAAACTGACCGACCTGCAGGGGAAGCCCCAGCATGTGATCCACCGGGATATCAGCCCGCAGAACATCCTGATCACTTACGCCGGCGAGGTGAAGATCGTCGATTTCGGCATCGCCAAGGCCGCCGGTCAGAGCAGCACCACCCAGCACGGGTCCATCAAAGGGAAGGTGGCCTACATGTCTCCGGAGCAGGCCTCCGGGGAGAAAATCGATCACCGCTCGGACATTTTTTCCACCGGAATTCTCCTCTATGAAATGCTCACCCAGAAGCGGATGTTCAGCGGGGATACCATGGAAATTCTCGATAAGGTGCGCAAGAGGGATTTTGAACCGGCGGAAAGGGCGGTGGAGAACCTTCCCCCAAAACTTTATAAGATTTTAGACCGAGCCCTGGCCAAAGATGTGAATCAGCGGTACCAGTCGTGCGGGGAAATGCAGGGTGCGGTGGAAGAGTGCATGTTTGAGCTATCCCTGCGGCCCGACGCCCAGGGGCTTGGCGAGTACATGAAAAAGCTATTCGGGGAGGAGATGGAGGCGGAGGGAGAGCGGATCTGCAACGAGTCCACCTGCGAAAACGTGGGACAGGAGGATGATGGTCTCGGGCAAGATTTGCAGTTCATGGAACAGATCCTGGAAAAAGCCAAAGCCGTTTCGGCGGAGGAAGAAACGGCAACCTGGATACAGCCTAAGGTCTTTTACGGGGCCCTGGGGGCGAGCGTCCTGCTGATCGCGGTCCTGGTCTGGGCGCTGCTGTTCAGGGGGACCCCCATGAACGCCGCGGATAAGGGGACCCTCCAGGCTGCATCGGTACAACCGGCGACGAATACCGTCACGGAGACCCCACCGGGCAAATCGACTTTCTTCGGGTGGGGTCAACAGACGGATAAAGCGGCGCAGGCCAAAGGCCTGGTCGACAAGGCCACCGTGCTGATCGAAAAAAATCCGGGGGAGGCGAAATCCCTTCTGCAAAAGGCCGTGGAACTGGATCCCAAGTCCGCGGATGCTTATTTCAACCTCGGGTATATCTATGCGGTGGGCAGGAATTACCCGAAGGCCGAGGAGATGTACAGCCAGACGGTGAAGCTGTCTCCTCCGTACCTGGATGAAGCCCTCTTCAACCTGGCCCTGGTTCAGGAGAAGCAGGGGAAAAAGAAGCAAAGCATGGAAAGTCTGGAGCGGGCCGTAAAAATCAATCCCCAAAATGAAATGGCCCAAAAGCTCCTGAAAAAACTAAGAGGGATTTCGTGATCGTGAAAACAGAGTTCCAGAAGACCATCGGGCTTATCGCTATCGGTTTGGGCTTGTCCATGTTCTGTTTCAGTTGTGCGACGGCTCCTTCCAGGCCGGAAGAAGGCGCCCGAGGTCCCCGAGTGGAGGGCTCGGAGGTTCAAAAAGAAACACCGCCCCCAACCCCCGAACCCGCGCCGGCTCCGCCCCTGAAAACCCAAACCGCCCCCGAAAAACCGACTCCCGCCGTCCAGGAGCCTCCTCCCCCTCCTGTGAAGGTGACCAAACCCCAGCCGGTCTTTTACATGCATACGGTGAAACACGGCGGAGAGACTCTGTCGATCATCGCCCTCTGGTATACCGGGAACCATGGCAATTGGAAGGAGATTGCCCAGGCCAACCCGGACATGAAGCCCAACCGGATCTTTCCAGGCAACGAGATTCTGATACCGGAAGGTTTGCTGAAGACCCGGGATCCCCTTCCCAAAGAATTCGTGGACCGCATCAACTCGAAGGCCAATAAGGAAAGAGGCAAGCCCAAAGCCCAGACTGTCCAGCCCCAGCAGGAAGAACCCAAGCTCTTTGGACCCAAAAAGACGACCCCAAGATAATTTAGGAACCTTGCAACTTAAGACCTGAACCTTGCGCCCTGTAATATACACCATGAAATTTTCGGCCGGCGACCGTAGCGCTGGGAATTTCCTTGTATTTTCAGGCCGCTTGTGGTAATTCTCGATACGATAAAAAAAGAGCCCACTTTCTTCCGCGGAGAAATTGCCATGAAACACCCGTCTCGCCTGCGGTATCTGTGGTTTTTCTTTATCCTCCTCCTCTTCTCCTCACTGACCAGCATTCTTCTTGCCGATGAAACCCTAAAAATCCGGGTGCGCAAGGGGGACACGCTGAGTTATCTGTCCTTTAGAACCTACGGAAGGTATGACCAGGAGATCGCCGGAATCCTGAGGATGGAGAATCCCCAGATCAAAGACATCAACTTGATCTATGCCGGGCAGCAGTTGAACTTTCCCACCCCGGAAGATATGAATAAGAGGCTTGGTGACCAAGCCGGGACACCGGTCAAGCCCGAAGTCGAAAAGGAAATCAAAGAGGCCCGCCCGCCGCAGCCTCCCGCGCCGCCAACGGCCCCCGTGAGCGATACCCAGGTCCACGCCCAGAAGGGGGTCATCACCTATTTGGAAGGGCAGGTGCAGGTAAAAAAGTCGGGAGAAACCCAATGGACCCCGGGCCGTCCTAACATGATCCTCGGCGAGAACGACCAGATCAAGGTTCTGGCCCAGTCCCGGGCGGAATTGATCCTGGACAACCAGAGTGTCATGCGCCTCTCGGAGAATACGCTGCTCACCATCCAGAAGCTGGAGAAGGAGAAGGAAACGGGGAAGGAAAATACCCGGATGGGGGTTTCTCTGGGCAGGGTGTGGGTCAAAGTGAGCAAGCTCTTCAACCCGGCCTCCCGTTCCGATGTGAAAACCCCCACGGTCATTGCCGGAGTCCAGGGGACCATCTACCAGCTTTCGGTCGCCGGAGATCAGTCCACGACCATACAGGTTTACGAGGGTGCAGTGAACGTGTACAACCCCTTTCCCAAGGCGCTTTCCACCGTTCCCGGAGCGCCGACCCAGGTCGAAAAGCCCAGGGAAATAGCCGGCCCGCAGGAAGTGAAGGGGCCGACGGCGGTCTCCCGCGAAGAGTGGACCCAGATTGTGTTACACCAGTTCCAGCAGATCACGGTCACCGGCCGGGAGGTCCCCCAGCCCAAGCCTTTTCATCCAGGAATCGAGCGCCAGAGCGAGTGGATCCGGTGGAATGAGGAAAGGGACGCGGATTTCAAACCCCCGGCCCGACCGCTCTAAAACGGGAAGCCCATCGGCAAGGAACGTCTGAAAATTTCATGACCCCACCTCTTGGTAGCCCGCAGAAAAAAGGGAAAAGTATCCCTATCGCCCTGGGAGTGGGCCTTACGGCTCTGGTGGTGCTCCTTTTCTTTCTGCGCCCGGGATTTTTCGAAGGCGTTCATTCCAAACTCTACGACCTGAGCCTGCAGGCTCGGGGCTCCCTCTCCGCTCCCCAGGAAGTGGTGATCGTGGCCATCGACGACGCTTCCGTGGCCAGCCTGGGAAGATGGCCCTGGCCGCGCGGGAAATTGGCTGAGTTGATCGACCTCCTGTCCCGGGCGGGAGCCAAGGCCATCGCCGTGGACGTGGTCTTTCTCCCCGCCGGGGAAGAGAAGGCTTCCGGAAACGACCGTCTTCTGGGTGAGGCCGTGCAGAAGGCCGGCAATGTCCTTCTTCCTTTCTATTTCACCCTGGGAAAATCAGGGGAAGAAAGGAAGAAAGGCGAGACTCCGCCCCCCGTTCTCTCCTCTTCTTATCTTCTCTTCGATGACCCCAAAAAATTCTCGGATTTCCCCCCTCCGGTGGGGATCGAGATGTTTGTCTCCGTTCCGGAGGTGATGCGGGGAGCCCGGGCCATGGGGCACATCAACGCCCTTCCCGATGCCGACGGGAAAGTGCGCCGGGACCCGCTGATCATCCAGTATGGCGACCATTACTACC
This sequence comes from Deltaproteobacteria bacterium, assembly GCA_026388915.1. Taxonomy (GTDB): domain Bacteria; phylum Desulfobacterota; class SM23-61; order SM23-61; family SM23-61; genus SM23-61. The sequence continues at coordinate 9 of JAPLIW010000481.1, read as the reverse complement.
CCGCTTTCA
>JAPLIW010000163.1 GCA_026388915.1 Deltaproteobacteria bacterium | reverse complement strand
CGGAAAGCTCTACTCGGACTTCACCGTGGTGGTCCGGGACGCCAAGCGGACCATCATCGTCGTGACCCCCGACGGAGTGGTCACCTTCGATTATTGAGGTCGGAAAACGCATCCCTCTCCGGCTCTCTGCGCTATTTCTTCTTTTTCAGGCACTCTTCATACCCCAGAACCATGCTGTGCAGGGCCCGGTCGAAGAAGAGGATGACCCGGTTGTTCAGCTCCAGGGCCCGCAGGAGCTCGTAAGCGGTGTCCAGAAAGCCGGAGTGGAGGATGAAGAGCCACAGGTGGCGCCGAAAAAGGATAAAGGAATAGATCAATTCGGGCAGGGGGAATCCTTCCTGGCATCGGTCCTGCCCGTATTTCAGGTAATATTTGGTGGTCTGTTCCTTGGGGGTCTGCACGTTCAGCCATTGGCCCAGGTTCTTGTACATTCCGAAGGCCCGCTGGAAAAGGCGGTCTTCATCGAAGGTGTGGTAGGTGGAGGTGTGCACGTTCTTCCTGACATCCTGCAGCCATTCCCGGGCCAATTTCTCCGCATTCTTCTCGATCAAATCCACGAATTTTTGGGATAACATCTTTTCCTCCTTAACCGATCAGCTTTTGATCGTCGTCGGTTGTTGCTCCGAAAAATATCTTCTTCAGGTTCGATCGGTAGGGCCTCTGCACGATCCCTCTCTCGGTGATGATCGCCGAAATAAACCGATGGGGGGTCACGTCAAAAGCCGGGTTATAGACTTTTGCCGCATCGGGAGCCAGGCGCTTCCCCTGCAGGATCGTAACTTCGGTCGAAGCCCTCTGCTCGATGGGGATCTTTTCCCCCCTTTCGGTCGATAAATCGATGGTAGAGAGGGGGGCGGCCACGTAGAAGGGAATCCGGTGGGCGCGGCAGAGAAGGGCCACGGAGTACGTCCCGATCTTGTTGGCCACATCGCCGTTGGCCGCAATCCGGTCCGCACCGGTGATGGCCAGATGAATCCTCCCCTGCGCCATGAGCCAGCCGGCCATATTGTCGGTGATCAGGGTGCACGGGATCCGGTCTTTCATCAGCTCCCAGGCGGTTAAACGGGCCCCCTGGAGCAACGGACGGGTTTCATCCACATAGACATGAACCCGTTTCCCGGCCTCGCGGGCCGCGCGGATGACCCCCAGGGCGGTTCCATACCCCGAAGTGGCCAAGGCACCGGCATTGCAGTGGGTGAGAACGGAAACGCCGTCCGGGATCAGGATTTGCCCCTGCCTTCCCATCTCTTGGTTGGCCTTCAGGTCTTCCTCCAGGATCTTTACCGCTTGGTTCTCTAATTCTTGGAGGAGGACCTGCTTGCCCCGAATCAAATTCTTGATAAATTTTGCCCGCATCCGCTCTGCGGCCCAGACCAAGTTAACGGCGGTCGGCCGGGTGGAGATGAGGGCGCGGGCGACATGGTTCATGTGCTTTTTCAAAACGGCGGGCGTTCTGGATTTGGACTGACGGGCCCCCAGCAGCATCCCGAAAGCCGCTGCCACCCCGATGGCCGGCGCCCCCCGGACGACCATGTCCCGGATCGCCCGGGCGACTTCCTGGTAGGTAGAGCAGGCTATGTAAATTTCTTGAAGGGGAAGCTTGGTCTGGTCCAGCAGATAGAGCTTGCCTTTTTTCCATTCCAGGGTCTTGAATCCCATGCCCCGACCTTAGCACATTAAAGAAACTTTCATCAAGAAAAACCCGATCGATTCGGCCCCGTAACGATTTCGCTTGCCGGCGAAATTTCAGGGAAAATTTCTTTGCCCACCCCAGTTTTTGAGGGAAGAACCGGTGGCCGAGAAAAACCCGGAAGAGAGAGGGGCAAACCCATGGGGTCCAGGCTGAAGGAATTCGGATCATCATCCTAAGGCGGTTATTCTTTCATTGGATCGGGCCTGTCCCGGGGAGATTCGCGAGGGGAGATGGTTTAGCCCAGTCTTGCCTCTGGAGCTATTTCCTCTCAGGCATCTCTTTGCGGAGGAAAGTCGGGAAGAATATTAGAAAACCATGGACCCGCCGAGCCTGATGATCCGAATTCCTCCAGCCTGAACCCCAACGAGCACAAGAATGGGGAATGGGCAAGGTGGGATAAAGCGGTTGACTACCCGGATGAGAGCCAATATATTGGGTTCATGAAATGATCGACTACTTTTTTATTCCGGAGGGTACCATGGCCGGCCATCCCATCGATTATTACGTGTACAGCAGTTCCTGGGGAACCGATGAGGGGCGGAAGATTTTTTCCGAAGAGCAGATGATCGACCGCTGGCTGAAGATTGAGGCGGCCTTGGCGGAGGCCGAGGCGGAGATGGGAATCATCCCCGATTGGGCGGCCAGGGAGATCTCCGCCAAAGCTTCCGTTGAAAGGATCGACCTGAATCTGGCCCGGGCCGAGCAACAGAAAACCCGCCACAGCCTGGTGCCGGTGATCCGGGCTTTCGCCAAGGTGTGCGGAGAGAAGGCGGGGGAGTATGTTCATTTTGGGCCGACGACCCAGGATATCATCGACACGGGTAATATGCTGGCCCTCCGGGAGGTCATGGTCGCCGTGCAGCGGGACCTGGAAGCCATCGAGAAGAGACTCGTCCAGATCACCCTGGAGCACGCCGACACGCCCATGGCCGGACGAACCCACGGTCAGCATGCTTTGCCCATTACCTTCGGGTTCAAAACAGCCAGCTGGCTTCAGGAAATCAGGCGGCACCTGGATCGGCTGGAAGAGGGCCGGGAAAGAATCCTGGTGGGCGAGCTCGCCGGGGCGGTAGGAAGCTACGCCCCGTGGGGAGAGCAGGGCAGGGAGCTGGAGAAGAGGACCATGGACAGACTCGGCCTGGCTCAGTCGGACATCCCCTGGCAGAGCGCCCGGGATCGTTTCGCCGAGGCCGTTCTCCTCTTGGCCATGATCTGTTCCACCCTGGGAAGGATCGGCGGAGAGGTATTCCTGCTGCAAAAAACCGAGGTGGATGAAGTCGCCCAGGGTTTTGAGATGGGCCGAGTGGGAAGCAGCACCATGCCCCACAAGCGAAACCCGGAAACCCCCGAGGGGATCAAGGGCATCTCCCGATTGGTTCGCTATCGGGCCGCCGGGATCCTGGAGGCCATGGAAGGGGAGCATGAACGGGATGCCAACACCTGGAAGACCGAGTGGGTGATCATTCCCGAGGTCAGCATTTACACCCTGGCCGCGCTGGCCAAAACCCGCCAGCTTCTCGACGGCCTGGCAGTGAACCGGGGGAACATGCGGGCCAACCTCGACCGGACCCGGGGTTTGATCCTCTCCGAGCGGGCCATGTTCGTCCTGGGAGAACACCTGGGGAAACAGACCGCCCACGAGGTGGTCTACGAGGCTTCCATGAAGGCTTTCGAAGCGGGGAAAGATTTGACGACCGTGCTGGCCGCGGATCCCCGGGTGCGGAAGGTCTTGAGCGAGGAGGCCATCCGCAAGTTCATGGACCCGGTCACCTACACCGGCCTCTGCGCCCGGCTGGCCCGGGAAACAGCCTCGCAGAAACGAAAGAAGAACGTTTAGGAGCCGAGGGCTGAAATCGAAAGGAGGGGAGAATGAAATCAGTGAGCTTGAGGGAAATCGATCGGGTAGAGATTACTGTCCTGGTGGATAATTATACGGACCTGCTCCTGCTCCAGGGGTCCAAGGTGGTAAAACGGGGCGCCGTCCCTCCCCCCGATGCCTTCTTGGCCGAACACGGTTTTTCCTGCTTCATCAAGACGGCTGAGAGAGGGGAAGAGCACGCTTTTCTCATGGACGTGGGGATATCCGGTACCTGCCTGCTTAACAATGCCGATCTCCTCAAGGTGGATCTGGGAAAAGTGGAAGCCGTGGTTCTGAGCCACGGTCACTTCGATCATTGCTACGCCCTGAATAAGATTTTAGGCAGGCTTCCCAAAGGAATCGCGGTCATCCTCCACCCGGAGGCATTCCTGAACCGGCGCCTCAACATCGCCCCCCTGGGAATGCAGGTCCCTTTGCCCTCCCTGGAGGAGGCCGCCCTGCGCAAGGCCGGCTTGAACATTCAAAGAGTCCGCGAGGACTCGACCCTGGGAGAGGGGCACGCCCTTGTATTGGGGGAAATTGAGCGGGTCACGGAATTTGAAAAAGGTTTCCCCTGGGCGGAAGCGGAGATAAACGGGAAATGGGTCAAAGATCCCTTCCCCGATGACCGGGGCGTGGCTTTCCGGGTAAAGAACAAAGGCCTGGTGGTGATCGGGGGCTGCTCGCATG
>JAPLIW010000912.1 GCA_026388915.1 Deltaproteobacteria bacterium | reverse complement strand
GGGAGTTGGTCTATCCCCTCTTTGAAGGCAGGGATTCCCGTTCTCCATGTCATGAACCTGCAGAATATCATAATTTTGCGGAGGCATGTCGATTGGGAAATCCATTGCCGAAATCTCCCCCAACCCCCCTTTGCAAAGGGGGGCAGGGGGGATTTCTGGGAGGCCTTTTCAGATGGCTAACAAGTTAAGTTTTTTTTAAATCTTTATCCGTGTTAATCCGTGTTCATCCGCGTCCCATTCAGTCTTTTGTCTTTCAATCTTTTGCCAGCATAATATCTGTGTTCATCTGCGTCCTCTGTGGCTATTCTGTCTTTTCAATTTTTTGCAGGAAAGCAAGATATTCATCCGTAGTCATCTCCGGTTTGAATTCCCCGATCACCCGCCGGGCTTCTTCGGCTCCTCCGAAGAGGAGGTCGATCACGGTCATGGCCATGACTTTGGCCGGGTAGATCACCGCCGCTTCATAGTCAGCTACCTCGAAATCGGCAGCATGAACGTTTCCCCGGATTCCGCCGGAATAGGGCTGGATCGTGGGGATTAAATAAGAGAGGTCGCCCATATCGGTGGAGCCTCCCTCGAAGCCGCCGGCCCCGGCCCCCTCCTCGCCGGCTAGGGAGATGGCGTTGACCTTGGCGATTTCCGACATGGCCGGATTCTGGATCAGGGGAAGATACCCGGGGATGTTTTGTATGGCAACTTTCGCCCCCACGGCGTCCGCCCCGGCTCGAAGCGCGCGGTCCACTTTCGCGTTGGCGTCGGTGATGGCTTCCACCCGGGCCCCGCGAACGTAGGTTTCCATGCGCACGTCATAGGGAACCACATTCACCACGTCTCCGCCCCTGGTGATGATGGGGTGAACCCGGATTTTATCGTCCTCCCGGAAAGTTTCCCGCTGGGCATGGATGTTGAGGATGGCCAGGCACGCGGCGTTCAGGGCGTTGATCCCCTCGTGGGGCGAGACCCCCGCGTGGGCGGGTTTCCCGTGGAAACGGATGGACTTGGCCAAAAATCCGTTGCTCCTTCCGCCGAAGAGCATCTTCCTCTGGGAAAGCCCCGAGTGGGCATGAACCAGCACGCACAGTTGTTTGTCCTTCAAGTACCCCAGCCGGACCAGCTCCTGTTTTCCGCCCAGGTAATGGATCTTTCCCTGTTCGCGCATGCGCAGCCGCTCTTCGATCTCGATGAACTCTTCAGCCGGGGTCCCGAGGAAAAAGACCTTGCCGCTGAGAAGGTCCCGGGCGTTCGCTCGGATCAGACCGACGGCGGCCCCGAGCATGATCCCCACCTGGAGATGGTGCCCGCAAAGATGCGCGGCTCCGGTCACCGGGTCGGCGGCAGAAGACTCCCGGTTCACCACCGCATCCATCTCTCCCATGAAGAACAGCCCCGGTCCGGGTCGGGCCCCTTCCATCAATCCTTCGACTCCAGTAACGGCAATGCCGGTGCGGGTAGGCAATCCTAAGCCGGCAAAAGCAGCGCGGATGAACTCAGCCGTTTCGGTTTCCTTGAATCCCAGCTCGGGCTTGCCGGCGAT
>JAPLIW010000753.1 GCA_026388915.1 Deltaproteobacteria bacterium | reverse complement strand
CCGGGAATCGAAGAGGAAGTCGGAGATGGCCTTCAGCTGGAGGGGAACCGGTTTCAGGCGGTATTCAAACTCGATGTAGGACTTATCCAGCTCCAGAACGGTCCACATCTCCGGGGCGCTCGGGTCTTCGCAATCCAGGGTGTAGTGCTGGATCACGTTGAATTCCAGGTCCTGGTACCCCGGTTTCAGGAGGCGGGGCGGGAGAAAGACGGCCACGTCTCCCACCGGGGACTGGGGCTGGAGGGTTACCTGGGCCAGCGGCCGGCTGTTCAGGAGCACGATCAGACGGGAGTTCCGGGAGATCAGGGCCGTGGAGTTCACGTAAGAAAAATGGAGGGTGGCCTTCTCGACCTGCCAGCGTTCGGGAATGGGAAGTTTCACCCCGTGTCCCCCGAAAGTCCCCATCAATTTGGTCGTCTGAACCGGGGCCAGCTTGGTCAGGGGGACCTTAAGCTTCACCAGTTCCTGGGCCTGCGATGGAAGAGCGAAAGCGCCGAAGAAAAGCAGAGTCACACCGAAGAAAACAACTTTTCTTATCACCCCACGCTCCTCTCTTTTTTCCATCTTGGAACCTGAATTCTTTTCCATAATTCCCTCACCGGATTAAATCTTCTGGAAAAACGATTAAAAAAATTAGGCTTTGTTCGAAAGATACGTGATTGGCCGCGTGGGCGGTCAAAATGAATAATCTTGAAATTTGCCAAGAAATCTTGTTTGGCCGACCCCTCTCTGAAATCCCCCCCAACCCCCCTTTGCAAAGGGGGGCAGGGGGGATTTCTGGTGAATCTTTTCAAAAGGTCAAAGTTACCTTTTTCAAGGAGCTAAAGGGTTATGAATAATGGAATAGTGGAAACATCAAAAAATGGGTGAATGGAATAATGGGTCAAAGAGGAAATAAAAAAAGTCAACAACCCATTATTCCAGTACTCCAATATTGATGATCTCGTAAAAAGTCTCTTGGAGCGTCACCCCGGCGAAAGCCGGGGTCCAGAACATCTTGAAATAACTGGATTCCGGCTTTCGCCGGAATGACGAATTCTATGAAATTGCGACTTTTTACGAGTTCATCAATATTCCAATGTCTTTCAGATTCCATCATTCCAGGATTCCAGTTGTCTTGCTCTACGGAGTCCTCCGGGGTTTTTATCTCATTTTAGGACAAAAAAACCGAATTGGCTATCCGTTCTTCTCTCCCGAGGTTGGAATGGCCGGAGCCGCCTTGGGGAGCCCGGCAAAGAGGGCCCGCAGGATCTTTTTCCGCAAGGAAAGCCCGAAGGCCACCTTCCCCGGAAGAGCCCGGGTGGAATGAACCCATTTCTGCCAGTGGGGAAAGAGAACCCCCTTGAAATTCCGGAACGCACCCTTCCAACCGATCCGGATCAGATGCAAGAAGCCCCGGGAAATCCGGATCTGCCGGGATCTCCGTTCCTCCCAGAACTTGACCCAGCGGGAGCTGTCCCCGTACACAAAGCCGACGATCTCGGAAAAAGCCGACAGGTCCGGGATGGCAAATTCACATCCCCACTCCCGTTTGCCCCTCCGCAGGGAGTTCCGGACCACCGAAGCCTGGAGGGAGAAGGGCTTTCCGTTCGAACCCCCCGCGCGGATCAGGACCCGTTCGCCCTCCTCCATCGGCACTGCCTCCGGGGGTTGAAGGCTCACCCCCCCCAGGGAGAGGTCCTGGAGCTCGGCGGTTACGGTCTTTTGGAGCCTGGGTATGGTAACCTCCACCTGCCCTTCCGCCCAAATCCGGTGATACCGTCTTCTCTGCTGCAGCTCCCAGACCACTCCCAGGCAGAGGAGAACAAAGATAAAATTGAAGATATTCCAGAAGAGGCAGATGAGGACGGCGAAACCCTCCAGAGGGTAATTGTGCCAGCGGAAGACCGCGGCTATCATTCCTATGAGGGACAGCGAAAAGAGGATGTAGAAGGGAACGCCCAGGGGGCTCAGGTATTCGGTTTCCAGGCTCTTCCCCTTGGGGGTGACCTTGAAACGGGGGGAGCGGGGGTTGATCAGCGTGGAAAGGATCACCGGGACCAGGTAGATGCTCTGGACGGCCTCGTACAACTCGGAAAAAAACGGGTGCCTCACCCGCCCGAACAGATAATCCGTCACCAGGATGGTCGCGAATATATGCGGGACGGCGTACCCCAGCACCTGCCACTCCGACGCGTTGTAAACCCGGACCCCGAAAAACAGGTACAGGAGGGGGGAGATGAAAAACATCAGCCGCGCCAGCCCGAAGAACCAGAAGAGGCAGCAATTCAGGTAACAGAGCCGCTGCTTCCAGCTCAAACCCTTCTTCCAAAGGGGGTTCTTCAAACACAGGATCTGCAGCATCCCCATGGTCCACCGACTGCGCTGCAGCATGAAATCATCAAACGTCTCCGGGGAGAGTCCGCAGATCATGGGGCGCGTCAGGTACACGCTGTTCAAACCCTGGGCGTGCAGGGCCAAGGCCGTCTCCGAGTCCTCCGTGACCGTGTCCCTTTGAATCCCCCCCACTTTCTCCAGATGCTCCCGCCGCATGAGCGCCGCCGACCCGCAGAAGAATGAGGCACCCCAAAAATCCAGCCCCATTTGGATCGACCGGTAAAACATCTCGTTTTCACCCGGGCTGGACGCGTAGGTGCCCAGATTCTTCTCCACCGGGGTGGGGTTTATGAAGAAGTGCGGCGTCTGCACCAGAAACAGCTTCGGGTCCTGCTGGAAATACCCCACCGTATATTTCAGAAAATCCCGCGCCGGGACGTGATCGCAGTCAAAGAGCAGGATCAACTCTCCCGGGCGGGCGGTGGGGGGAAGGGGCGGGTCCGCGTTCTCCCGGGTCCAAGCCGCCTTCTCCCCGGAGAGGGGCATTCCGGGCTTGAACCCGTGAAGGCCCAGGGCCTCGTTCAGGTTCCCGGCCTTGGCCCACCCGTTATCTTGCCGGGTGTGATAGATCACCCCCAGGGTTCCGGCGATGGACCGGAGGGTGTTGTACCGATCCCACGCCCTTTTAGCCTTTTCCGGCTCCGGGTGGTTTCTTTTTTCCTCCGTCGCCCCGTCGTCCAGGATGAAAATGTTCAGCTTCTCCCGTGGATAGTCGAGCTGGGTGCAGGCGATGGCCGTGGTCATCACGATCTCGGGAGGCTCGTTGTAGGTGGGGATGAAGACATCCACCGTGGGCCAGGAATCGGGATCGCCTGACAAAGGGACAGGCTCCCGGGTCAGAGGCCAGGCGGAGACAAACATCCCCAGGAAGTAGATCAGGATCCCGTAGGTTTCGGCGAGGTACAGGAGCATCATTCCCAGGCTGTCCCAGAAGCTCACGAAGAGGAGACTTTCAAAAGACCGGAACATCCAGTACCGCAGAGTAATGAAAGCCGCGAGGAGAAGGAAGAGGATCCTCCGGGGCGGTTCCTCGAAAGAAGGGATCTTTTTCAGGAGCCACAGGAGGGCCAGGAAACCCCAGCCTAAATACAATTGGAAGGAAGTTTCAGAAAAAAGACTGCTGGCATAGATGAGGTAGAGGAGGCTTACCCCCATTCCCAAGTAGATCAGGGATTCAGATGATTTTTTTTCCACAAGCGGGCCGTTTCCTTAATCATTCTCATGAAAAAACATGCAAAATGCATACCTGAAACCATTATCCTTCATCCCCCCGGAGCAGGCTCTTCCTGCGTGCTCAAGAGGGTCCCTCCGGGAGAACCGCGGGTACGGTAAGAACTGGGACCGGAAGGCTGCGGGCCGGCCCGGGAGTCCACCTCGAAGGGGAGGAAAGGGGTGGGGGGTTCCCCAAGGGATCTCCTTATCAATCGGAACCGAGAAGAAAAGAAGTGGATTCCTTTCCCAGTTA
>JAPLIW010000125.1 GCA_026388915.1 Deltaproteobacteria bacterium | reverse complement strand
TCAACCTTTTTGATTTATACACCGCAACCTAAATCCCAACAAAGTTCGTCATTCCCGCGAAAGCGGGATTCTAGGAAAAAACTGGATTCCGGGTCAGGCCCGGAATGACAAATGCATTAAGATTTATGTCGTTGTGTATATATTACCAAAATTAGCCTGGCAATACAATTTTAACCTAAACGTTGTAAAAAAAATTGAAGACATCACCCCCACCCTTTCCTCCCCGAAGGTGTGAAAAATTCCCATAAATCACCCCCACCCTCGCCCTCCCCCGTCGAGGGGGAGGGAATTTCCTTCGGTTCTTTTTTCAGGAAGGTCTGAACCTTCAACCCCTTTCCGTCCGTGACAAAGGTGATGGCCCCGTCCCGGTCCGAGCGCAGGACCTTCACTCCCATCGCTTCGTATCTTTCCAGGACCGCCGGATTGGGGAGGCGGGGCCTTGCCCCTCCCCGGACCGTGAATACGGCGAATCGGGGCCGCACGGCTTCCAAGAAGGTCTGCGTGCTCGAACTCTTGCTGCCGTGGTGGGGAACCTTTATGACCGTGCTTTGCAGACTCCCTCCGGTCTTCAGAATTTCTTGTTCGCCCATCGACTCTACATCTCCGCAGAACAGAAAGCTCACTTCCCTATAGGTCAACCGCAGGACGAGGGAGGCATCATTTCCCCAGAAGCTCAGGCTCTAACTCTTCTCCAGGGGAGGATGGAGAAATTCAACCCTTACCCCTTCAATTTCCCGGAATCCCTCCCCCCGGCCCATCGTCTGCAATCGCCCGATGGATCTTTCCAGAAGGGTTTGAACCAGCGGAGACTCATCTCCCCGGTCCCCATTGTCCCAGACCTTCCCCACCTCAAAATTTCCCAGTAAGAAGAGGAGCCCATGGAGATGGTCCGGGTGCGGGTGGGAATTGACCATATAGTCGATCTTCTTCCTCTTCTCTTTCCACAGATAAGGCCCGACGATCCTCTCCCCGGGATCGAAGCTTCCGTCGGGAGTGCCCCCGCCGTCTATCACCATTACTTTACCGCGTGGCAGCTGCAGAACCGCAGCGTCGCCCTGGCCCACGTCCAGGAAGGTCACTTTGAGCTCCTGGCTGGTATGGATGGAAAAATACCCATAGGCCTGAATGCCCCCGTAAATCGCGACGAAAAGAATCAATCCGGGAAGGGATCGTTTCCAGCGCTTCAGGTTGGCGGCCAGGATGAGAATTCCATAGATCAGCAGCACTTCCAGGATCGTGGGAGTGACTACCCTCTTCGAGGACAGGGGAATTCGGCTGAAAAGGTCGACCAGGCCCAGGGAAATGTCCATAATCAGGCCATTCATACCGGTGAGGATTTTGGCCAGGGGCTGGTTGATAAAAACCAAGAGCGCGGCCAGCAGGCTGAGGAGCGTGTTGGCAAATCCCATCAGGGGAACGAGGAGCAGGTTGGAAAGAAACCCTACCAGCGAAATCCGGTTGAAATAATAAACCACCAGGGGCCCGGTGCCCAGGATGGCCGCCACCGAGGTGAGGATGCTGCCCGCCAGATAGAACCATAACTTCCTCTTCCAGCGGGGCTGTTCTTCCATCCAGCTTTGAAAGATCCAGGTTTTCCAGGGAGCGAAAAATTCCGTAAAGCGGGGAATGAAGTAGAGCATCGCGGCCTCGGAAAGGAAGGAAAGCTGGATAGAAATGTCGAAAAGGGCCGCCGGGTTGAAGAGGAGAATGAAAAAGGCGGCCAGGAAGAG
>JAPLIW010000453.1 GCA_026388915.1 Deltaproteobacteria bacterium | reverse complement strand
CCAAGAAATTAAAGAACCCTATCAGGAGGTGTGATAGGAGAGTCGGAATGTAGGGAAAAAGGGTGAGTACCAGGGATAGGCCATAAAAAAGCACTACGTTCCTCCTTCATCAAGCCCTCCCTGGCTCTGATGGGGTCAACGGTTCCCCTGAATTTTTCGGACAGCCCGGCCGCTCCGCCTTCAAAACCAGCCTGTGCGTTATGCGGGCTGCCGGGAAAGTCATGCTAGGAGGGGGTAACGCAATTCATATGCCAACCCCTTTCCGGTGATTTCATTCCGTAATGGTCTGGAATTCTTGTTTTTTTTGTCATTCCGGGAAAGTGTCGGGCCCATGGCGGGGTACAATATTGTTGGCGGGAAATCAAATTTGGACAAGAAGGGGGCAAAAAATTCCCAGCTTCCCTTCGTCTCTTTCATTTGAATGGATTTGAATGGATTCGACTTGACACCCATCGGCTTATTTCTTACATTGGGACAAAGGGATAACCAACCCGAATTCATGGCCCAAACCGGAATGGTTCCCTCCTGATCGAACAGACAATGAAGTCCTGCCGATGTTTCGAACCATTCTTCGCAACGGTTGACAGGGAGAAGGTAAGAAAATGAATCACCTTCGTGAAGTCGTGGGAGGAGTCTATGTCATCGGATCTTCGGAGTTGACTGCTCCGGAAGACTGCTGCGTATACCTTCTGGACCTGGGGGAACTCGTTTTGATCGACGCCGGTGCGGGCGGGAGCGTCCCCGTCCTTCTGGAGAATATCGAGTCCCTGGGACTCGGCCACAAATCTCTCGCCGCGGTGGTCGCCACCCATTGTCATATCGATCACATCGGGGGCATTCCCGCACTGCGGGAGCGGACAGGGTGCCAGGTCATCGCCCATGCTCTGGATGCCCGCGCCATGGAGAAGGGAGACCCGGTCAAGACCGCGGCCAACTGGTACAACAGGGACTTTCCCCCCACCCGGGTAGATATCAAGTTACATGAAGTACGGGAAGTGCTGAAGTTCGAAAAGGGAGAAATCCTTTGCCTTCACACCCCCGGCCATACCCCGGGCTCCCTATCCATCATTCTGGACCGGGATGGCAAGCGGGTCCTCTTCGGACAGGATATCCACGGCCCCTTTTCCGATTTCTTCGGCTCGGACCTTTCCGCCTGGAGAAAGTCCATGGGAATTTTGCTGGGATTAAAGGCCGACATTCTCTGCGAAGGGCACTTCGGGATTATCCAGCCGGAGGCCGAAGTGGAAAAGTACATCAAGAATTATCTGGAAATGTATAAAAAAGAAGCATAGAGCATAGAGCAGAGAGCAAAGAGCAAAGAGCAAAAACATACTACCCGAGAACATTGACGATTGATCATTGATTATTGATGAACTCGTAAAAAGTCGCAATTCCATAGAATTCGTCATTCCGGCGAAAGCCGGAATCCAGTTATTTCAAGATGTTCTGGACCCCGGCTTTCGCCGGGGTGACGCTCCAAGAGACTTTTTACGAGATCATCAGATCATCATATTATTGATAAATATTGACCCCCTATGAGGCAGAAACCTTCGGGAATCGTAACTCTCATCACTGATTTTGGATGGGCCGGTGAGTACGTGGGGGCCCTGAAAGGGGCGATCCTCAGGGTCAATCCCCGCTGCCTTATCGTGGACATCACCCACCAGATCGAATCCCAGAATATCCTGCAGGCCTCTTTCGTTTTGCGGAAATCCTACTCCTATTATCCCCCGGGGACGGTCCATGGGGTGGTTGTCGATCCGGGGGTGGGCACGAAGCGAAGGGCCGTGGTGGTGGAAAAGGATAAATATTTCTTCGTGGGGCCGGACAACGGAGTCTTCAGCGGCCTTCTCTCCGCCGGTGGGGCAATCAGGGCCCGCAAGATTGCCCGAAAGGAATATTTCCTCACTCCGGTAAGCGATACCTTCCAGGGGAGGGATGTCTTTGCTCCCGTGGCCGGGCACTTATCCCTGGGCCTGGACCCCGCAAAACTCGGGCCGAAGGTCAAGAACCTAGTCAGGATGAACTTTCCCGAACCCCGCCGGGGAAAGAAGCATCTGACCGCCCGAGTTCTCTGGGCGGACTCTTTTGGAAACCTGATCACCAATGTGACCCGCCAGGAATATGCCCGTAAGCTGGAAACCCGTTTCCAAATCCAGGGCCGGGGGTGGAGCATCGACCGGCTCTCCCGGACTTACGGGGAGGGGAAACCAGGGCAACCCCTGGCCCTCTTCGGGAGTGGGGGCCTGCTGGAGATTTCGGTGAACCGGGGAAACGCGCGGAATACCCTGGGCCTCAACCCCGGAAACTCCTTCACCATCCAATGGCGCAAAAAGATATGAACGGCACTCGAAGAATCCTGATTTGCGGCCTCATCCTTCTTTGCGGGGCCTTTTCTCCGCCGGGTGAGGGGCTGGCCGGGAGCACCCCCGAGGAGCAGTTTGCGCAGGGTCTCCTCTCCTACCGGAAAGGGGACTACGCCCCGGCCCTGAAGGTTTTCCAGCGGCTGGGGGAAGAAACGAAAGACTCGCGGTTGGCCGCCGACCTGATCTTCATGCAGGGCCAGGCCCTCAGGGGGCTGCAGAATTGGCCGGAGGCCGCGCAGGCCTTCTCCCGGGCCGCGGAGACCCATCCTTTGCTCGGGGATTATGCTCTTTTTTCCCAGGGAGAGGCCCTGGAAAAGACGGGTGAAGGAGAAAAGAGCCTGGGATCCTACCAGCGCCTGATCCAGCAATATCCGCAGAGCCTGTTGGTTCCCCAGGCCCGGTTGGGGATGGCGGAGATCTATCTGCAGCGGGGGGATTACGCCGATGCGGTCGAGACCTGTGACCGGATTTTGCAGGACGCTCCCTGGAAAGATTCCCACGCCCAGGGGCGGTTTCTTCTGGCCCAGGCGAGGGAGGGACTCAGCCAGTGGCCGGAGGCGGTGAAGACCTACCGGGAACTGTGGTTGAAGAATCCGCTTCACGGCAACGCGAAAAAAGCCCGAATCCGCTGGGAGTTTTTAATCCAAGAGAAAAAAGCGCCAGAGGAGAAGATCCCCCCGGAAGCCCTCTTCCACCGGGCCCTCCAGTTCTACCAGGCCAATTCTTTCGAAGCTGCCCTGCGGGAAATGAACCAGATTCAGGGATATCCGCCGCTGAGTTATCCTTCCCATTATGCCGGAGAACCCTGGGTGGATGACCTCTATTTCCACCGGGGAATGGGCTATTTCCGGACGAAACAGTATGCGAAGGCGATCGAATTATTCGATCTCCTGATCCGCCACTCCCGGAACGAGGGGATGGCCGAAAAAAGTGTATTCTGGAAGTTTCAGACCCAGGCGCGAAGCGGCCGGAAAGAAGAAGCGCTGAACACTTTTTCTCTATTCCAGGCCGCTTATCCCCAAAGCTCGTTTCTGGCCCAGGCGCTGTACCTGAAAGCGACCGTCCAGGAAGATCTGGGAGAGCTGGAGACGGCGGTCTCTACCTACCGGGAAGCGGGAGAGAAATTCCCCCAGAGCCCGTATCGTTTCGCCGCCCTGTGGAGCGCGGGCTGGATCCCGTACCAGAAAAACGACCTGTTGCCGGCCCTGCAAACATGGGATCAGCTGAAAAATATGGAGCCCCCCTCGCGGTGGATGGAAAAGGTCCTGTACTGGGCGGGCAAGGCCCTGGAGAAAAGCGGTCGTCCCCGGGAGGCGGAAGAACACCACGCCCGGCTTTCCCGGGAATTCCCCCATTCTTATTACCGTCAGTTGATGTCCCTCCGGGGTCGGGCACCGTCGGCTCCCAAAGGGCCTTTCCCGGCCCTGCAGGACCCGCCCCTCCCTCCTTTTCTGGAGGTCAAAGCCGACTCTTCGGGAGCCAAGGCCGTCCATCTGGAGAAAGGCCGGCTCCTGACCCGGATGGCTCTCCTTCCTCTGGCCTCGGAGGAGCTGGAGGCGGCGGAGGGGGAAGGGGCGAACCTAGAGGAAATGTGGATGGAGATCTCCCGTCTGTACCGCGAAGCCGAAGAATATTACCGCTCCAACCTTTTGGTCCGGAAGAAATTCACCCTGAAGCCCCTGTCCGGCCAGCCTTCGGATAAAGAAAGAGCTCTCTACCGGCTGGCCTACCCCGTGGGGAACCCCTCCCTGGTCGATCGTTACGCCCAGGCCCGCAACCTGGACCCCGCCCTCCTCTGCGCCCTCATTCTGGAGGAGAGCCGGTTTCAGGTCCAGGCGGTTTCTCCGGCGGGGGCCCGGGGATTGATGCAGGTCATGCCGCAGACCGGCAAGCGGATCGCCCGGGAGCTCAAGATCCGCCGTTTCTCGGGGGAGCAGCTTTTCGACCCGGCGGTCAATATCCGTCTGGGGAGCTGGTATTTTGCCAGGATGCTGGAGGAATTCGGGGGGAAGGTCCATCTGGCACTGGCGGCTTACAATGCCGGGCCCCACATGGTGCGGAAATGGCTGGCCAACGGGCGCTCTCCGGGGGACGATGAGTTCGTGGAGAATATCCCCTACCCGGAGACCCGGAATTACGTCATCCGGGTGATGGGCAGCGCCCAAGTCTACCGTTTCCTTTACCGGCCGCAGCCCGAGAAGCCGGCTCAACCCTAACTGCGCATAGCCGGAACCAAGCAGTTTCGAGGCATTGAAAAATCCGAAATCCGAATATCGAAATCCGAAACAAATTCGAAATACAAAAATTCAAAAACCGCAGACCAAAAAAGAGATTTGATTTTGGACCCTTTTAATTTGTTTCCCATTTCGGATTTCGTGCTTCGAATTAGGAATGGGCCCTTTCCATTGGAAGTTTTGACGCCATCTTGCACACCGCTTGAATCTTAAGAGACTAACGGATCTTCAGTGGAACTCCCCGTCGTTCGTGGGCCGCCAGGTAGTTCATCGGATCGACGGAAGCCCACGCCGCCCGCTTCATGGAAACCAAATGGGAAATGGTGAAGGTATGGCGCAGGAGGGCGGCCACGCCTTCCCAGCCGATCTGCGACCAGGCGTACCCCGCCTTGTAGAGTTCGGTGAACTCCCGGTAAAAGTCCGGTAGCTTGAGCTTGGTAGGAAGAACGGCGTGGACGTAGTCGAAGAGCTCGTAGTTGGTGGTGACCAGCTTTTCCTTGAGCTGGGTGAAGAGGTCGGTGCCGGGAAGAGGGGTCAGGATGGTCAGCGAGGGAGAGTAGAGCTTCCGGTCCAGGATATACTGGCGGAGGCGCTGAAAGTCCTGCTTCTGGAAAGAAGGATCGATGATGAAGGCGGCGATGATCTCCATGCCGTGGGCCCGGAGGATCTTCAGGGCTTCCTCGTTGTTCTGCACGGAGTTGTGCTTGTTCAGCTGGCTCAGGGCCTCTTCATCGATCTTCTCGAAACCGATGAAGACTTTCCAGAACCCGGCCTGGCGCAGAAGGGGGACGATCTCGGGGCGCCGCACGATGGCATCGCTCCGGGCCTGGAAGGTGAATCTCTTTTTGATCCGGTTTTCCTTGATGAGCTGGGCGATGCGTTCGGCGCGGGGGACGCTCTGCAGAAAGTTGTCATCGGCCAGGAAAATGTATTTCTCCGGAATGGTCTTGATTTCCTGAATGACCCGCTCCGGGCTCTTCATCCGGCACTTGCCGTTGAAGAACTTCCAGACGCTGCAGAAATCGCAGCGGTAGGCGCACCCGCGGGCCGTTTCCATGATGGAAAAGGGCTTCTGGAAACCCAGGTAATAGTGCCGGCGGTAATTCCGGGTGAGGTGGCGGGCGGGGATGGGAAGCTCGTCCAGGTTTTCCACCATGGGGCGCTTCGGGGTGTAACAGGGCGCGGAGGACTCGTTGACCACCAGGCCGGGAATGGCCTTCACCTCTCCGTGGGTCTCGTGGGCTTTGACCAGGTCCCGGATGGCCGCCTCTCCTTCTCCCACCACCACTCCGTCGATATGGGAACAGTAAAAATCCTCCGGGGAGAGGGAGGCATGGTGCCCGCCCACGTAAACGGGAACCCGGGGATTCCAGCTCTTAATCCGGCTGGCGATTTCCCTAGTCTGGTAGACGTCGATGGTGAAGGAGCAGTTGATGCCGCAGAAATCCGGCTGGAAGTCCCGCAGCGTCTGGGACAGGTGGTTCTCGATCCGCAAGTCCAGGATTTTTACGGTATGTTCGGAGATATTTCCGGCAATGGACTCCAGTCCCAGGGGCTCGACCACGGCCAGGCTGCGGAATCCCAGCCCCCGTTCCTGGGAGGGCTGCATGAGCAGAATTTTCATTTTCTCCCTTCCTCAATGCGCGACGCGAGATAAAAAAGGTCCCTTGCAAGGCTTATTACAAGGGACCTTTTTCCACTGGCGGGGTCGACGGGATTCGAACCCGCGGCCTCCGGCGTGACAGGCCGGCGTTATAGACCAGCTTAACTACGACCCCGGTAGGCGGAACAGGGATTGAACCTGTGCCCTCCTGCGTGTAAGGCAGGCGCTCTTCCAGCTGAGCTATCCGCCCTTGTTGGACTCAAGGAGCAAGGCGGCCCGCCATTCAGATAAGTTAAAAAAGAGTCCCTTAAAGTATTTCATTCTTTATCACCCTGAAATTATTTGTCAAGTAAAAATTCTTCCGAATTCTTCCGAATGCGGAATGCGGAATTCGGAGTGCGGAATGAACAGACTCCGAAGTGCGCTCACATGCCTCAAGTCCATAGAGCAGCGAGCCGGCATGTTGCCCGTTCCCGGTTGCCTGTTCAAAGCGAAAAAAAGGCAATCGGCAACCGTTTTTACTCCGCATTCCGCATTCCCCAGTCCGCATTTGAGTCAGGCGGTTTCCGCCTTCTTGGCGTAAAGGACGATGGGTTTCTGGCGGTTCTGGATCACGTCTTCGTTGACGATGCACTCGGAGATATTGCTCTGGGAGGGCAGCTCGTACATGATCTCCAGCATGATGGATTCCAGGATGGACCGCAGGCCCCGGGCGCCCGTCTTGCGCTTCATGGCTTCCCGGGAGATGGCCAGAAGGGCCCCGTCGGTGAATCGCAGTTTCACCTTCTCGAATTCGAAGAGTTTCTGGTACTGCTTGATGAGGGCGTTCTTGGGCTCCTTGAGGATGGCCACCAGCGCGGCCTCGTCCAGGTCGTCCAGGCTGGCGATCACCGGCAGGCGGCCGATGAATTCGGGGATGAACCCGAATTTCAGCAGGTCCTCGGGCTGCACCTCGGCGAGCCATTCCCCCACCCGTCTTTCCGACCGGCTCCGGGCCTCGGCGCCGAATCCCATGGTCTTGGAGTCGGTGCGCTGCTCCACGATCTTCTCCAGGCCGACAAAGGCCCCCCCGCAGACGAAGAGGATGTTCTGGGTGTTGACTTTGATGTAGTCCTGATGGGGGTGTTTCCGGCCTCCCTTGGGCGGGATGTTGGCCACCGTCCCCTCGATGATCTTTAGAAGGGCCTGCTGGACCCCCTCCCCGGAAACATCCCGGGTGATCGAGGGGCTGTCCGATTTGCGGGAGATTTTATCGATCTCGTCGATATACACGATTCCCCGCTGGGTCTTTTCCACGTCGAAATCCGCCGCCTGGAGGAGGCTGAGGATGATGTTTTCCACGTCCTCCCCCACGTAACCGGCTTCAGTGAGGCTGGTGGCATCGGCCATGGTGAAGGGCACCTGGAGAATGCGGGCCAGGGTCTGGGCCAGGAGGGTTTTGCCCGAACCCGTGGGCCCGAGGAGCAGGATGTTGGACTTCTGGATTTCGAGCCCGTCCAGCTCCATATGGGACCCGATCCGCTTGTAGTGGTTGTGGACCGCCACGGCCAGAATCTTCTTGGCCCGTTCCTGGCCGATGACGTGCTGGTCGAGGATGGCTTTGATTTCCACCGGTTTGGGGACGGTATGCTTGCGCAGGGCCGACTCTTCCTTGTCCGCTCCCTCGGCGATGATTTCATTGCACAGGGCCACGCACTCATCGCAGATGTACACCGCCGGCCCGGCGATGAGCTTGCGGACCTCCGACTGGTTTTTCCCGCAAAAGGAGCAGAAAAGATTTCCCGTCCGCTCTTTTTCTTTCCGCTCGGTCAATCGAACCTCTCGGGTTTATCGAATCTGGGGAACCGGTTTGCGGAAAATGACTTCGTCAATCAAGCCGTACTCCTTGGCCTGGTTCCCGTCCATGAAGAAGTCCCGTTCGGAGTCCTTCTCGATTTTCTCCAGGGGATGACCGCTGTGGTGGGCGATAATCCGGTTAATTTCGTCCTTCATACGCAGGATTTCCCGGGAGTGGATGGCGATGTCCGTAGCCTGCCCCTGCACTCCCCCCATGAGCTGATGGATGAGGACCCGGGAGTGGGGGAGGGCGAAACGCTTTCCTGGTTCGCCCGCAGCCAGAAGGACCGCCGCCATGCTGGCAGCCTGGCCCATGCAGAGGGTGGAGATCTTGGGCTTCACGTACTGCATGGTGTCGTAGAGGGCCAGGCCGGCGGTCACCAGGCCCCCGGGGGAATTCAGATAGAGGTGGATGTCTTTGTCCGGATCTTCCGCCTCCAGGAAGAGGAGCTGGGCAATGATCAGATTGGCCACGGTGTCATCGATGGGAGTGCCGATAAAGATGATCCGGTCCTTGAGCAGACGGGAGTAAATATCATAGGCCCGTTCTCCCCGGGACGTCTGTTCCACAACCATGGGGATGAGAGTCATTTTCCTTCCTCCGGGGGGCTCCCCCCCTCTTTGATTTTCGCCCGGCCGAGGAGGAAATCGAGGGTCTTCTCCTCCCGCATCATCGCCCGCAGGTCTTCCAGGCGGTCCTTTTTCTGGTAATAATTCTTTACCTGCTCAACCCGCTGGTTCAGCTGGACGGCCAGTTGTTCGAGCTTCTGGTTCATCTCCTCATCGCTGACGGTGATCTTTTCCTTCTCCGCCACCTTCTCCAGGATCAGGGTTCCCCGAACCTCCTTCTCCGCCGCAGGCATGAGGGATTCGCGGAGTTTCTGATTGTCCAGATTGGCCGCATCCAGCTTCACCCCCTGACGGGCGAGCCGCATTTCGGTCCGGGCCATGATATTTTCCGCCTGCCGTTCGATCAGGCTCTTGGGAATGCCGAAAGAATGTTTTTCCCGCAGGAGGTCCAAGAGCTTTTCCCGGGCGGCCTGGGTGGCCTGGGCCTCCTTCTGCTCCTCCAGGTTCTTTCGGAGCCGGTCCTTCAGCTCCGGCAGATTCTGGAAATCCCCCACCTCTTTGGCGAACTCGTCATCCAGGGCGGGGAGGATCTTTTCCTTCAACTCTTTCACCTGGACCCGTACGGCGATCTCTTTCCCGGCCAATTCCTTCCGGGGGTAGTCGTCCGGAAGGGCGAGGCGGAGGTCCCGATTCTGACGCAGGGGCAGGCCGACGAGCTGGCGGTCCAGTCCCCCCACGAGGGTCTGGGAGCCCACCTCGACCAGGTGGTCCTTGACCTTCCAGTCTTCCAGGGGCTTTCCCCCCAGGCTGCCTTCGAAGTCGACGACGACCAGGTCCTTTTCCTGGACCGGCCGGTCCGCTTCCAACGGCTTGATCTGGGCGTGGGTTTCCTGAAGAGCCTTGAGCCGGGCTTCCACCTCTTCATCCGTGACCGTGACTGCGGGCTTTTCTACCTCCAGGCCCAGATATCCCTCCACGGCGATCTCCGGTTTGACCTCCACGGTCACCGTATAGGTGAAGTCCTTGCCGGGCTCAAAAGCGCGGTCCAGAACGGCGGGGGGGGCCACCGGAAAGAGGTTATTTTCCTCCACGGCTTTCCCGTAGGAATCCTCGATCAGCTTGGTGATGACTTCGCTTTCCACCTGAGCCTTGTAATACCGCTCCAGGATGGACCGGGGGACTTTTCCCGGCCGAAATCCCTTCAGCTTTACATTCCGATTCAGGGACTTGTAAGTCGATTCCACTTCCTGAGAAACCACTTCCCGGGGAATCTCAAAAAAAATCTTCTTTTCAAAAGGACCTGTATTTTCGATTTGTACCTTCATTCACACCTCAGTATAATACTGGGATTCAATCCTGCAGGCTGGGGAAAGGACTGGCAAGATTAATGATTAAATTAGCAGACATTCCGCGTTTAGTCAATGATTGGGGGGAACTTCCCTGGCTTAACTATTGCGATTGCCTCTTCTGCGGAAAAGCAAGCTTGCGGCCCGGAAGCAAGGGCCTTGTGCGCAAAAAGCATCGGCGGGAAAAGAATTCCCCCCGGAGACCCCCCCGTGCATCCGCAGGATGAGGCGGGCGCATCGGGCGCCCAGCCGGGCGCCCCTACAACGTAATAACCCGGTTCTTGTGGGAAGAACAGCTTGCCCGCCCGGTCCAGGAAATGAAAAACGCCTCATGGTTTTTGCGCACAAGGCCCTTGCTTTCGGGCCGGGCTACGGCCGAAACTCAATAAGACTTACAACTACTTGCCGAGAAGTGAGGGTGGGCAAGTTGGTGGGAAAACAGTCATTGTCCCCCCGGGATCGGGATGGTATGATGGCCGCAAGAGAGGCGCCATGGTTCCCAGCGTGGAAGAGTGTTTCCTTCTCCTCCGGAAGCATGAGGTTCCGCAGAACGTAGTCGAGCACAGCCGGAGGGTCCATCAAATCGCCCTGACCCTGTGCCGGGAGCTAAACCGGCGGGGCGAGGGGTTGGACCCGGCGGTGGTGGAGGCGGCCAGCCTCCTGCATGATATCGCCAAGGTGGCCAGTTTCCAGACCCGGGAGAATCATTCCCTGGCGGGGGCCCGCCTGCTTGGCGAACTGGGCTTTCCGGAGGTCGCCGAGGTTGTGCGCCAGCACGTGGTCCTGGACTCGGGTTTGGATCATGGAAGGCTTACCGAAGCGGAGGTGGTCCACTACGCCGACAAGAGGGTCAAGCACACGGAAATCGTTTCCCTCGGAGAGCGGTTTGAGGACCTCAAGGAACGGTACGGGAAAAGCCCGGAGGCCCGGTCCTGGATCGATGCTATGGAGCGTCAAAGCCTGCTGCTGGAAGACCTCATTTTCCGAAAAATCCCCCTCTCTCCGGAAAGCCTGTCGAAGAAAACCGGAGAATAATCCCCGGACTCAACCGGACGGAAAGGAGATTCGGGAGACAAAAGGGGGAGTAAAATACTGTTCTTTCTCCGTCAAAATAAGGGTTTCACCCCATTTTTTCTGTTTACTTTTAAATGTATACTTTCTATAATTTTTCCCTGAACGAAAAAACCCTGAAAGGAGAAAAAAATGAAATTCTGGATGCTGCTTCTCATTCCGGTCATAGCTTTTTCCATTGGCTGTGGCAAACCGTACTTTGTGGGGACCCCGATCGAAAAGGCCAAATTGGATCAGATCGTCCCCGGCACCTCCGAAGGGAAAGTGGTGGAAGTCTTCGGGCAGCCCTTCAAAAAGGAAGCGGTTTCGGCCGACACGACGAAGTATATTTACACCTATTACGAAGAACAGCCGCGGGTCTGGACCAAGAACATCGTGATCAAGCACACCCTGGATGTTTACGCCAAGGGCGGGATCGTGCAGAAATACGACCTGAAAAAAGAGGGCGTTGATTCCGTGACCGCTGCCGACAAGTAAGTTGGTCAAGGGGGGGAATCCCCTCCTCCGGTAAATTAGTCAATTATTTTGACTCTGTCCACGGGATATCCCGAGGAGTTTTGACTCCGCGGGGTATCCCGTTTTTGCCTGATTCATTTTTCCCCTGCCTTCCAATCATTCCTGCGGGACCGGTTCAGGCCCCCGCCCTAATTTTAATTTAGGTAATTCTCGGCTCTGCCGGGGGATCGGACTCATAAAAGTTGACATTTCTGGGATGCTGGGGTTGTGGCCCGGGCAAAGAGGGAGTTTCGAAAATATTGGTTTCATAACCATTTTCCTGGGAGGGACCCATGGCAACCTATCTGATCGTGGGGAACGGAGTGGCCGGCAATTCCGCGGCCGAGACCATCCGGAAAATCGACCCGGGTGGAAAAATCCTCATGTTTTCCAAAGAAAGGTACCATTTCTACTATACCCCCGCGCTCCCCGAATATCTGGCGGGAGAAAAACAGCTGAAGGATTTCACCCTCCATAACGCCCAATGGTATGAAAAAAATCGGATCGATCTTTTTTTGCAGACCGAAGTGACCCGGATCGATTCCCGGCAGAAGATGGCTCAAACCCAGAAAGGAGCGGAATTCTCCTTCGATAAACTCCTGCTGGCCTGCGGGGGGAAATCCTTTCTCCCCCCCATCCCCGGGTCCTCTTCGCCGCACGTCTTCACCCTTCGCACCGTCGATGATGCCGAGGCCATCCGGAAGATCGCCCGGGAGGCGAAGAAGGCCGTGGTCATCGGGGGCGGGCTTCTGGGGCTGGAGGCGGGAAACGGCCTGAGGAAAACCGGCCTGGAAGTATCGGTGGTGGAGTTTTTTCCCCGCCTTCTGCCGCGCCAGACCGATCTGCCGGCGGCCGCCCTCCTGCAGCGGCAGATGGAGGAGATGGGATTCGGCTTTTTCCTGGGCGCCAAAACCAAAGAGATCGCGGCGGGGAAGAGCGGACTGCGGGTCATCCTGGAAGGGGGGCAGGAACTGCCCGCCGACCTGGTTTTGATCTCCGCCGGAGTGAGGCCGGAGGTCTCTTTGGCCCAGGCCCTGGGGCTGCCGGTGGACAAGGGAATCAAGGTTGATGATCAAATGTCCACGGGCCTGGAGGGCATCTATGCCGCCGGGGATCCGGTGGAACACCGGGGGCGTTTCTATGGGATCTGGCCGGCCTCCATGGAGCAGGGGAAAATTGCCGGGACCAATATGGCCGGGCAAGAAAGAATTTATTCCGGGACCGTTCCTTCCAATTCCCTCAAAGTCGTGGGCATTGATTTGCTGGCCGCCGGGGAGATCGACCCCGAGGGAAAGATGGAATCCGCCGTGGTCCGGGACGAGGCCAGGAAGATTTACCGGAAGCTGGTATTGCAGGAGAATTGTATCGTCGGGGCCATGCTGCTGGGAGATACGCGGGGAAAAGAGGAGATTCAGAAAGCCATTCAGTCGAAGAAAGACATCTCTTCCCTTAAGAAGGAACTGGCCGGAGCGAAGTTCGATTTTTCCAGGCTGAAGTAAATCTCTTCCCCTGCCTCTGGCCCGTTAAAGAAAGAAAACAGACCATCGGCAAAGCCCAACCGGCAATGGATTCCGAATCTCCCGGGTCCGTTATGGGCCATCCCTTTTTTCCATTTGACTCTCCCTCTTTTATTTAGTAAATTCCAGACATGAGGATGATGGGAGGCCGGGCCTCGAGTCTTCTCTGCGGCTAGATTTTCCCCTTCCGGCGGGACCCGGAAACCGAAAATCTTTTTCCCCGGGTGAAGGGGCGCGGCCGGACCTGGAGAAGGTCAAAAGGAGAAATGGAGTGGTTTCGGAAATCAAAAAAAGGCTGGGAGAAATTTTACTCGCCCAGAAATTCATCACCGAAGAACAGCTGGCCCAGGGGATCGAGAGACAGAAGATTTCCAAGAAGATGTTGGGGGAGATCCTCACCGAGCTGGGATTTTTGACCCAGGAGACACTGGGCCAGGCTTTGGCGGCTCAACTGGAGAAACTGCTGCCGGAACCCCTCGCTGCGGGGGTCCCGGCGATGATCAAGACCAAAAAGCTGGGCGAGATCCTCCTGAACTACAATCTGATCAGCAAAGAGCAGCTGGCCAAGGGGATCGAGGAGCAGAAACGAACCAACCGGAGAATGGGAGAAGTCCTGACCGAGATGGGGTTCGTGACCGAAGAGAAACTGGCCCGGGCCCTCTCCGCCCAGCTGGGAATCCCCTACGTGGACCTGGACACCGTGGTCGTCGAGCCGGAGGCGATCGACCTCCTTCCGGAACGGCTGGCCCGCAAGAATTTGTGCCTTCCCCTGTCGGTGGACCGCAAGTTTGTCACCGTGGTCATGTCCGATCCCCTGGATTTCGAAGCCATCCACGATATCAGTTTTGCCACCAACCGGGAGGTGCGGCCGGCCATCGCCCCCATCAAGGAGATCAAGGCGGCGATTCGTCGTTTCTACCATCTCTCTCAGCCCCTGGAAAAGATCCTGGGGGAGATCAAAGGGGGATCCATCGAGGTCATTTCCGAACAGGAGGCCAACGAGGAGGCGGAGACGATGGAGGAGGTGGCCAAGAAGGTGGACTCTCCCCCCATCATCCGCCTGGTGAACAGCGTGATCGTCCATGCCTCCCGAAACCGGGCGAGTGATATTCATTTTGAGCCCCGGGAGAAAGACTTCCGGGTCCGGGAGAGGATCGACGGCCTGCTCATGGAGGCCTTTGAATTCCCCAAGCTGGTCCAGGGCGCGGTGACCTCCCGCCTGAAGATCATGGCCCGGATGGACATCGCCGAAAAGCACATCCCCCAGGATGGAAGGATCAAGGTCAAGGTGGAAGGCCGGGACCTGGACCTGCGGGTCTCCTCTCTTCCTTCCAATTACGGAGAGAAGATCACCATTCGTCTTCTGGACGCGTCGGCCCTGCTGCTGAACCTGGAAGACACGGGGGCCTCCAAAAAAGATTTCATGCGCATGCGCTCTATCGCCGAAAAACCCCAGGGGATCGTGCTCATCACCGGACCCACGGGGAGCGGCAAGTCGTCCACCCTGTATGCCATGATCAATCATATCAAAACCGAAGCCATCAACATCGTCACCCTGGAGGACCCCATCGAATACGAGCTCAAAGGGGTCACCCAGGTGGGGATCAACGAGAAGACGGGCATGACCTTCGCTTACGCGCTGCGGTCCGTCCTGCGGCAGGACCCGGATGTGATCATGGTCGGGGAGATGAGGGACGGCGAGACGGCCAACATCGCCGTGGAAGCCTCTCTGACCGGCCACCTGGTCCTGTCCACGCTCCATACCAACACCGCCGTGGCGGCCATCACCCGCCTCAAGAATCTGGGCATCCCCGTGTATTTAATCGCCTCCTCGCTGAATGGAGTCGTGGCCCAGAGGCTGGTGCGGAAGATCTGCGAAAAGTGCAAAGAGACTTACACCCCGTCAACGGACGAGATGACCAAGGTCCGGCTGAGATTGAAAGACACCTCCGCCCTGCAATTCTACCGGGGGAAGGGATGTCCGGCCTGCAACCACACCGGGTACAAGGGACGGATCGGGGTCTTCGAAGTTTTAAAGGTGGACCCTCTCATCCGGGAGATCATCGCCAAGGATGGCGCCGAGGACGCCATTCTCAAAGCCTCGGTCGACACGGGGATGAAATACATGAACGATGACGGGATCGACAAGGTCAACCAGGGAATTACCACCATGTCGGAACTTCTCCGGGTCATCTACGTGAGGGAAGAGGATGCCAGCATGTTGTGCCCCAACTGCGGCGAGTCGGTGCGCAAGGACTTTCCCAATTGCCCCTACTGCGGGTATGTGCTGGTGGATAAGTGCCCGGGTTGCGGCGAAGTGAGGGATCCCAACTGGCAATTCTGCCCCCATTGCGGAAAGAAATATCCGTGACCGGAGGCCGGCAATAGCCCGCCCTATCGTCCTTCCGGCCCCGGGGGGGAAAAAGGGATTTCTCCCCGTCCGGTTCCACACCACCATCCAGGGGGAATCCATGGTTCCAGTAGAGCTGTCGGACTCGAAAGCGGAGTTGCTGCGGGAAGTTCTGGTCCGTTACCTCACCGACCTGCGGATGGAGATTGCCTACAGCTCCAAAAAAGAACTCCGGGATTTTTTGAAGAAGCGGGGCGACGAGCTGGAGGAACTCCTGCAGATCGTGGAAAAGAAGCTGGCGCAGAGCGGCAGGAACCTGATCAACATCGACCGTCTGCGCAAAGTCGATGTGCTGCAGGGCCTGACCGACTGGGAGCTGAAGGTCGTCGCTCAGTTTCTCCGGGATGAGACGGTTGCCGAGGGAGTGACCCTCTTCGAAGAAGGACAGAAGGCCGATCGTCTCTTCATCCTGGAGGCGGGGGAAGTCCTGGTCCGGCTTCCCCGGGGGGAGAGCTATCCCATCCGCACCCCGGGGAAAATCATCGGGTGGTCCTTCCTGATCCCTCCCAACCGTTACACCGCCTCGGGACAAACCGTGGTCCCTTCCAGTTTGCTGGTCATGCAAAGCCCGGACTTCTATTACCTCATCCACAAGGAACCCAGGATGGGAGTGAAGGTCATGGCCAACCTCGCCCAGGTCGTGGCCGGCCGGCTGCTTCAATGGGCCGGACAGCCGGGATGAGGCCGGAGACGACCCGAGGGCATCTCTGGCTTTGAGCGGGCGTTACTTCCTTCCGGTCACCCGGTCCACGAACTGGGCCGCCAGGCCCGTATATTTCGTGGGGTCAAGAAGCTCATCGATCTTTTTCTCGGTCAGATACTTGTTCACCCGTTTATCCTTTATTAATAGCGACTTCAGGGGAACCCGCTTCTCGAAGGCCTCCATGCAGAGTTCGTAGACCACTTCGTGGGAGGCCTGCCGCCCGATTTTTTCCCCCAGCTTCAGCATCACGTTCTCGCTGAGCAGGAGACCCCGGAGGGCATCCAGGTTCCGGGTCATGTTTTCCGGATAGACGATCAGCCCGGCCAGGACCTTTTTGGTCCAGATGAGCATGCCGCTCAGGAGACAGCAGGTCTCGGGCAGGAAGGACCACTCGGCCATCCAGCCCCGCTGGTCCCGCTCGTTCTCGGCGATCATGTCCGCCAGGGCCGGGCCCACCTGGGCGTGGATTAGCTTGCTGAGCGCGATGACCCCCTCGGACATCATGGGATTCCGCTTGTGGGGCATGGTGCTGGACCCCACCTTCCCCATGTGGAAGGGCTCTTCCACTTCGGCCACTTCGGTCCGCTGGAGGCCGACGATCTCGTTGCAGACCTGGGCCAGGGTGGATCCGATCATGGCGTAAACGAAGACGACCTCGGCCATGGTGTCCCGGGCCACGTGCCAGGCGATTTCCGGGACGGCGAGGCCCAGGTCGGCGAACAGGATCTTCTGCAGCTTGAACCCCGGGGCCCCGATGGAGGCCAGAGTTCCCACCGCCCCGGCGAACTGGCCCTGGAAGACGCGGGGAGAGAACTCTCTGATCCGCTGGAGGTGCCGCTTGATAATCGAGGCCCACACCGCCGCCTTGTAGCCGAAGGTGATGGGGAGCGCATGCTGTCCGTGGGTGCGCCCGGCCTGGACCGTATTCTTGTACCTTCTGGCAATCTTGGCCAGCAGGCGGTAGGTCTCCTTCAGGTCCTTGACCACCAGGGCGTTGGCGTCCCGGAGTTGGAGCACGGCCCCCGTGTCCATGATGTCCTGGGTAGTAGCCCCCCAGTGGATGAACTCTCCGGCCTGGGGAGAACAGGCCTTCTGGAAGCAACGGATCAGGGGCATGATGGGATGGTGGGTGAAGAAGAGCTGCCGCTTCATCTCCTCCATGTCGATGAGTTCCACCCGGGCCTTCCGGGTGATCTCCTGGGCGTGCCTCCGGGGGATGATCCCCAGCTGGGCCTCGGCCCGCGCCAGCGCTGCTTCCACGTCCAGCCATTTCTGGATGGTGGCCTCGTCGCTCCAGACCTTGCGCATTTCCTCCGTGGTGAATAGGCCCCCGAAGAGGGGGCTGTCGATCATACTGGCCATGTATTTTCCTCCTTTTTACCAGAGTCCGATGACTTTCCACCAGGCCAGACCCATGGTCGGCATGACGGCCATGTTCATGGTCTTCCCTTCTTTCTTCATATTCCAGAAGGGGAAAAATTTCAACAAAGTTCCGCTAAATTTTACATCCCCGGCGGATCGGCGCGCAGGGTGGATCCAGGGGGAGTCCGGGCCGACAGACTTCCCTTTTCAATGCCCAAGAAAGAAGATATGCTAACCCAGAGGCTGGGCGGTGCAACTTCCCGGGGAGAAGGCGTGATTTTTTTGCTGGGATTTGAGCCCAGACGGAAGAAGCTCGAGGAATGGGGCGTGTATTTCCCGCAGGATGAAAAGGGGAACGACTCAACATTTTTGTACCATGGTTAAGATCAATGAAAGAATAATGATAACCGTCGTCCCCTTCTGGATGGACCTGAGCGCGAGTATCTTTTACCTGGCTGCGCCCCTGGTGATGATCAAGCTGGGAGGCAACCCGATTGAGCTGGGGTTGATCGGGACGATCAGCGCCTCCGTCCACATGATCCTGGCCAACCTTGCGGGGCGTCTTTCCGACCGGTTCGGGAGACGCGCGCTCATGGTCGCTGGTCCCCTCATTTTTGGGATTTCTTGCCTCCTGATGACCCAAATCGGTGGGGTGAAGGGCGTCCTAGCCCTGGCCGCCCTCAACGGTTTCAGCATGGCCATTTTCTGGCCTG
Organism: Deltaproteobacteria bacterium; assembly: GCA_026388915.1. Taxonomy (GTDB): domain Bacteria; phylum Desulfobacterota; class SM23-61; order SM23-61; family SM23-61; genus SM23-61. Next base: position 952 of record JAPLIW010000453.1, on the reverse strand, counting down.
CTTTCCAGGCCTGGGTCGCGGAATCGCGGAATGGGTCGGGACTTGCCCGGAACATCGGAAGTTTTAACATGTCCTGGACGGCCTCTCACCTCATCGGCCCCACTTTGTCCGGGCTTCTTTTCGGCCTCCATTCCCGTCTCCCTTTCTGGCTGGCGGCCGCTCTTTGCATCTCCCTTTTCTTGGTCATGCGGGCTTCCGTAAACGAGAGGATCCCCCAACCGCAAAAGGAAATAGAGTCGGTACCCTCCGAGCCTGAAGAATCAAGCCAGGGGAGGACTTTCCTCTACGCCATATGGATTGCCAATTTTTCTTCCTTTTTCATCCTGGGAAATGCCCGTTATCAATTTCCGAAGCTGGCCATGGAGCTAACCATGAGCCCTTACATGATCGGGATGCTCATGAGCTGCGTCGGCTTGGCCCAATTCCTGGGGTTCTTTTTTCTCCGCGGAAGCGAACGATGGCACTTCAATAAATATTACCTCCTGGGGGCTCAGCTGCTGGCCGCATCCGGGCTGCTGTTGATCTATTTCTTCAGCCAACCGCTGATCTTTGCCTCGGCCTTCATCATGCTGGGCCTTTGCGCCAGCCTGACTTACTACTCCAGCCTGTACTACACGGTCCGTCTCATGAAGAAAAAAGGGAAGGGGACCGGGCTCCATGAATCCATCTTGGGGAGCGGGGTAGTGTTGGGGCCGCTTCTCGGGGGGATCATGGCCCATTCGGCCGGGCTGAGGGCGCCTTACATCCTCTGCCTGGCAGTGCTTGCCATGGTAATCATCATCGAGTTAAGTCTTATAAAAAAACTGTAACCCTTTAGCTCTTTGAAAAAGGTAACTTTTACCCTCTGAAAAGATCTCCCAGAAATCCCCCCTGCCCCCCTTTGCAAAGGGGGGTTGGGGGGGATTTCAGCGATTGGTATCTCAATCGATATGGCTTCGATATGATTTTCAAG
>JAPLIW010000680.1 GCA_026388915.1 Deltaproteobacteria bacterium | reverse complement strand
TATGAGAATGGGATTCTGAACCTCGTCCGGATGGAAGGGGACCGGGAGGAGGATCATCCCGTGAGGTTTGGAAAGGGAAAAGCCCTGGTCGTGGTCCCCTGGTTTCATGCCATGGGAACGATCGGTTACCTGAATCAAATGATTTATGTGGGGACGACGATGGTGGTCTTTCCCCGGTTCGACCCCGGACAGTACCTCCAGGCCATCGAGAAGTATGAAGCCACCGCCGTCGGGGGTGCGCCGCAACTGTTCATCCCTCTGGTCAACCATCCTGATTTTAAGAAATACGACCTGTCCAATATAAAGATCGCAGCCTCGGGCGCCGCCCCCCTTCCGGTCCCGGTTTTGGAACAGATGCGCAAGAGCTTTTCCGGGGTGGTCACCGAAGCTTACGGGTTGACGGAGGTAACCATGGCCAGCAATTGCAACCCTCCGACCCGGGAAGGGCTGAAAGCGGGGTCGGTGGGACTGCCCATCGCGGACACGGAAGTCAAGATTGTGGACTTGGAGACGGGAACCAAAGTGCTGCCTTCCGGGGAGGTCGGGGAAGTCTGCATCAGAGGGCCCCAGGTGATGCAGGGCTACTGGAATAAGCCCGAAGAAACCAGGCATGTCCTGCGCGATGGGTGGGTTTACACCGGGGACATCGGCCGCGAGGATGAGGACGGCTATTTCTTTATCGTTGACCGGAAGAAGGACATGCTCATTTACAAGGGCTACAATGTCTACCCGAGGGACCTGGAAGAGATCATGGCCAAGCATCCCGTGGTCCAGCAGTGCGCCGTGGTGGGGAAAACGGACGTGGATGCGGGGGAGATCCCGGTTGCTTTTGTGGTCCTCAAGGCGGGGGCGCAGGCCACGGCCGAAGAACTCCTGGAATATTGCGCAAAAAATGTCTCCGCCTATAAGAAAATCCGACAGATTATTTTTAAAAATCAGCTCCCGGTGAGCGGGGCAGGGAAGGTTTTGAAGACCGAGCTGCGGAAGGAATTAAAGAGCCAATAAAGATGGTCTCGTAAAAAATCTCTTGATGCGTCACCCCGGCGAAAGTCGGGGTCCAGACATTATCCCCGCGGAGGCGGGGAACCATTAAAGAAAATCTGGATTCCCGTTTTCACGGGAAACCCTGGATTCCGGCTTTCGCCGGAATGACGAATTTTATGGAATTTCGACTTTTTACGAGATCATCAATAAAGCTTTTGATGAAGGCTAAGGAGGAGAAAAGGGATAAAAGAGGAAAAAAGAGGGACCAGAAAAGCAATAAAAGAGGAAAAAGGGAAAAAGAGCTTGACAAATGGACCCCAAGAAAGTACTTCTATTAAGCAATAAGGATACCCCGGGCCAAAGGCCCGATTTCTCCCGGAAAAATGCCGGGCTCCAGAGAGACATTTTGTTTAAACAAAGGAAAAGAATCAGCGACATCCTGATGGAGGCCGGGCTGATCACCCAGCACCAGCTGGACCACGCCCTCATGCTCCAGAAGAGCAAGCACAAGCGGCTTGGAAAGATCCTGGTGGAGCTGGCCTATGTCACCGAAACGCAGATCGCCGAGGCGCTGGCCAAGCAGCTAAGCCTCCCCTTTGTGGATTGTTCCAAGTACCGTCTCACGGTGGAATTGAAGAAACTCATTCCCAGGGAAATAGTCCAGAAAAAGCTGGTCCTTCCTCTGCAGCTCGATGAAAAAAGTCTGACCCTGGCCATGGCTGATCCCCTGGACTACGAGACCATCGGGGAGATCACCTTCATGACCGACCTCAACATCAAACACGTGGTGGCCTGCGAAAGCAATCTCACCGAGGCGATCGAAAAGAATTTCGGGGCGGAGGAGCACGTCTGGGACCTGCTGAAGGACATGCCCAAGTTCGAAGAAGTGGAGTTTAAGAAAGACTCCCCGGAAGAAGAAATCAGCGTCCAGTCCCTGTACAAATCCAGCGAAGCCCCGGCCATCGTCAAGCTGGTCACCATGATTATCGTGGATGCCATTCAATCCCGGGCCAGCGATATCCACATCGAGCCCCGGGAGAAATACATGCTGGTCCGGTACCGGGTGGACGGGGAGCTGCGGGACATCCTCCGGGTTCCCAAGAATGTGCAGAGCCCGGTCACCTCGCGGATCAAGATCATCTCCAACATGGACATTACCAACCGGCGGCTTCCCCAGGACGGGAACAGCTACATGAAGCTGGGAGAGAAGGAGGTGGACCTGCGGATCTCCACCTTACCCTCGATCTACGGGGAAAAAGTGGTCATGCGGCTCCTGAACCGGAACACGGGTTTGATCCCGGTCACCTACCTGGGAATTCCGGAAAACATCCTGAAGCAGCTGATCGAAATCTTCAGCCAGCCCCAGGGGATGCTTCTGGTTACCGGGCCCACGGGAGGGGGCAAGACCACGACGCTGTACGCGTGGCTCAACCAGCTCCGTTCCGAGACGGAGAACATCATCACCGTGGAGAACCCGGTGGAGTACAAATTCGACGGCGTTACCCAGGTGTCGGTGAACGATACCGTGGGCTATACCTTTGCCACGGCCCTCCGCTCCATTCTCCGGCAGGATCCGGATATCATCATGGTGGGGGAGATCCGGGACCTGGAAACAGCGGAGATTGCCATCCGGGCGGCCCTCACCGGGCACCTGGTCCTGAGCACCCTGCATACCAATGACACCGTTTCCACCGTGACCCGCCTGGTGGACATCGGGATTCCCAACTTCCTGGTCAGTTCCTCGGTGAGCGGAGTCCTGGCCCAGCGTCTGGTCCGAAGGATCTGTCCCAAATGCAAGGTGGAGGTGGAGCCGCCGAACAACCAGATCTGCAAGGATTTACCCCCGATCGAGCGCTTTTATCAGGGAAAGGGCTGTTCCCACTGCTATTACACGGGCTACTACGGCCAGATCGGGGTCTTCGAATTTCTCAAAATCAACACCCGGATCCGCAGACTCATCGCCAAGAGCGCCTATGAGGACGACCTCTGGGATGCGGCCCGGGAATCGGGAATGAAGACCCTCTTCGAGGATGCCTGGGACAAGGTGAGGGAAGGGGTCACCACCATCGAAGAGGTCATGGCCAAGATCCCGGAACAGTTCATCGAAAAGATGGAGCGGTCCCACATTTCCAAGGAGAACGACAAAGAAATCCTCATCTCCCCCCAGGAGAAGGACCCGTACAGCTGGCACTAATCGAATGCGGAATTCGGAGTGCGGAATGCGGAATGGAAAACCAGAGAACACTAAAACGAATGCGGAATTCGCCCTGAACCATATGAGGTTCAGGGCAGCCCTGCACCCCATGTAGTGCAGGGCGGATTGCGGATTTAGAAGAAGGCAGAGTGAACGACGAAGCCCTCTCCCCCATGATCGGGGGAGAGGGCTTTTTTTAGCCCGCCTCTGTCGGCCTCAGGGAAGGTACATCACTTCCAGGCCCGGTCTATTTTCCGGAAGGGATTCCTCTCCCGAGTCGGGGGTCACAAAATCGCGGCCGGGATAAAACGAGATCCAGCGAGCTTCATTTCGTTTTCTCAAAAAAACGGTCCGCCTCCTCGGTGATCTCATGCAGGCGGTCCTGGAGAAGGAGGCGCTTCGCTTCCATTTCCTCTCGCGTGCTGTCCCCGGGAACCCAAACGGGGTCTCCCCAGGGGAAAAACTTTGTTACTCGTTCCTGGTTACTCGTTTGAAACGGCTTTTTACCGAGACGGGCGACAGGCAAGCGGAATCGGACAAGATTGATTTCTCTGCGGGCTCTGCGAGAGACAATGGTTTTCATTTTTTTGTTTTTCCCTGGAGCTTGTTTGTTATTGGGTGGTTGGGATTTGGTGCTTGTTTTAGAGTCTCTTTCAGCTTCTTCATACGGTCCCCCGGATTTTGGAAGATTTCCAGCCTCCGGAACCGCTCGGCGTAGACGAAGCCTTTCTCCCGTCCCCAGGCCCCGAACCAGGTACGGACCATCTGTTCCATCATCCTGGGCTTCTTGATCTGGCTGGCGTGGCAGCGGAGGGCCTGGAGTTTCAAATACAGGGTCGGTTCGATGTCAATCCAGGTATTCGGCTCGGCCGAAGCGACAAAGTAGATCTCCGAAACCGCGTGGGGGGAAAGCCCTTCCACCTGGTGGGCGGGATAAAAGTTGTGGTTCAGAGCCGCAGGATAGGCGGCGTCGAAGGCCAGCTCCCCCACCACCCGGTGGTCGGCGTGGAAAATATACTGAACATCAAAGGAACGGTTTGCCGGGTCGTGGGTGAAGAGGGTATGGGGGCGAAACTGCCGGATCACCCGAACGAGGTCTCCCCGAAAATCCAGGGAATACTCAAGCTCGCCGTCGGGTTTCCGGAGGAAAACGACCTCCCGGGCGCCGATCACCCGGGCGGCGGCTCTCTGTTCTTTCTCCCGGATGAGAGCCAGAGCATGACAGGGGAGGTTGGGGTCGTCGGTCCCCTTTTCCCCGCTGGTGCAGATGCAGTAGAAGACCTCCGCCCCCTCCCGGGCCCACCTGGCCAGGGTCCCCCCGCAGCCGAATTCCGTATCATCCGGATGGGCGCTGATCACCAGAACGCGCTGACCTTTCTTGTCTTTGTTTCGTTGTCTCCTCAAAATATCCCTCCCGCCCGCTGGCCTCAAATTTTCCCAGACGGAAAATCACGATTCTCTCGCCCGCTTCGCTAGAGCACGCAGAGTACACAGGGAAAACATAGATATTTGTCAAAATACAAAAACCAGATATACTGAGCCGTTTATTCGTGCGTCTTTAACTCTGCGAACCCTGCGACCTCTGCGAGAGAAGAATTCTTTATTTTTCATTTTGGAATTTGGTATGGGTTCCTTTTTGGGGTGCTTTCTTTCAATATAGGATGTCTGCGCCGGGGGTGTCAAATTAAAATCCTCTAAAGACCCGATCTCTATTGCCTTTCAACCGGGGCCAGTCTATAATCAGCCAACTTAAACCGTTCCGGGCTCGATCAACCAGAGGGCAAGCCATGGACCGCTTTTCATTCGCCGCCGACTTTGAGGAACTCCTCAACGTGGGAATCGCCCTTTCCAGCATCCACGACCTGGAGAAGCTCCTGAACATGATCCTGCTGGAGGCCCGCCGGCTAACCCAGGCGGATGCGGGAACGCTCTACCTGGTGAAGGGGGACCGGCTGATCTTCCGGGTCAGCCAGTGCCAGAGCCTGAGCGACCGACTGGGAGAGGACCGGATGCGGCAGATGTACCAGTCTTTTGAAATGCCCGTCTCCCGGGAATCCATCGCCGGATACTCCGCCCTGACCCGGAAGGTGCTGAACATCCCGGATGTGAAGGAGATCCCCCCGGAAGCCTCCTACCATTACAACCCTTCCTGGGACCAGAAGGCCGGGTATGCCTCCCATTCCATGATGGCGGTGCCCATGCTCAACCGGGACGGGGAGGCGGTCGGGGTCCTGCAGCTGATCAACGCCCTGAGCGACGGGCGGGTGATTCCCTTCCGGATCGAGCATGAAAAGCTGGCTTCGTCTCTGGCTTCCCAGGCGGCGGTGGCCATCGAAAATGCCGAGCTCACCGAGAACCTGAAACAGGCCCACCTGGACACCATCTTCCGCCTGGGCGTGGCTGCGGAGTATCGGGACAAGGAGACCGCCAACCACATCAAACGGATGAGCCGTTACTGCGCCCTCATCGCCGAAGGACTGGGGTGGGGAAAGGAGGAGGTCGAGGTCATCCTCTGGTCCAGCCTCATGCACGACGTGGGCAAGCTGGGAATCCCCGACCGCATCCTCCAAAAGCCCGGCCCCCTGACTGCGGAAGAGCGGAAGATCATGGAATACCATACCACCATCGGGGGAAACATCCTGAAAGGCTCTGCGGCCTCGGTTTTGCAGAAGTCGCGCGTCGTGGCCGTGACGCATCATGAAAAATTCGACGGGACGGGATACCCCCGCGGCTTAAAGGGAGAAAAAATACCCCTCGAAGGCCGGATCACCATTCTGGCCGATGTCTTCGATGCTCTGTCATCCAAGCGGGTCTATAAGGAAGCCATGCCCGAGGCCGAAGTCCTGCGCATCCTGCAAGAAGGACGGGGAGCCCACTTCGACCCCCGGATCCTGGATGTTTTTCTCGACCGCCTTGGCGAAGTCCGGAAAATCAAGGAACGCCATTCGGACCGGGAAGGGGACTTCGACAAGTTTCGGGACCTGGACTCGCTGGAAAACGACAAAGAAGATTCGAGCCGCCCCTGAATCCAACCCCGAAGGAGAAGATCATGCCGGAAGGCATCTACGAGAGACTCCGGGACCACCTCAACTCCCTTCCCACCGGATACCCGAAAACGGAGACCGGGGTGGAAATGAGGATTCTCCGCAAGCTTTTCAGCGAGGAGGAAGCGGAGATGGCCTGCAACCTCAAGCCTTTTCCGGAATCAGCGGGAACCATCGCCCAGCGCCTGGGCCGGGATCCCGGGGTAATTTCCGATCTCCTTTCCCGGATGTCCCGGAAGGGATTGATCCTGCGGATCAAGGAAGGGGAGGAATATCGGTACCTGGCGATCATGTTTGTCGTGGGGATCCTGGAATTTCAGCTCAACCGCCTGGATCCGGAATTGTGCGCCATGCTCGACGAATACATGCGGGAAGGGTTCCATCGGGAAATCAGCGAGGTTCAGACCCCCCAGCTTCGAGTCGTGCCCGTGCGGGAAAGCCTTCCCGCACAGATGGAGATTCAGCCTTACGACGAGCTGCGGAAAATCATCGAGTCCCGCAAGACCATTGTCGTGGCGGAATGCATATGCCGGAAAAAAAGCGGAATCCTCGGGCATCCCTGCGGGAAACCGCTGGAGAATTGTTTTGTCTTCGGAGCCCTGGGGGAGTACTACGTCGAAAACGGGTTGGGCCGGAAAATATCCTTGGGAGAAGCGCTGGAGATCCTGCGGAAGAACGAAGAGGCCGGCCTGGTGCCCAGCCCGGCCAATGCCCAGCGGGTGGGAGGCCTGTGCAGCTGCTGCGGCTGCTGCTGCGGGATGCTCAAGGCGATTAAAATGCACCCCCACCCCAGCAGCGTAGTGAAGTCCAATTACTATGCCCGGGTGGACCAGGACCTCTGCTCGGGATGCGGGGCCTGCCTGGAGCGGTGCCAGATGGAGGCCGTCTACCTGGATGACGACTGGGCGGTGATCGACCTGAAACGGTGCGTGGGCTGCGGCTTGTGTGTAACCACCTGCCCGACAAAGGCGATGTCCCTGCACCCCAAACCGCGCCCGGAGCATTATGTACCGCCCCTCCGGCCGATCGATACGTATCAACGGATTGCCCAGGAAAGATCCCGGGAGAAAAATCCCAAATAAAAATAAAAACCTATTCTCTCGCCGGCTTCGCAGGGCACGCAGAGATTCTTTCCGCCCCCACCCCCTCCCTCCCCCTCGAGGGGGGAGGGTAGGGAGGGGGTGATTTTCTTGGGTTGCGGCTATGCCGCGCTGTGTTTATCCGGCCCAAATAGGTTTTTCATTTTTTCGTCTCTGCGGCCTCTAGGATAGAAAATTATCGAGTTGATTTCTGATTGGGTGCTTGGGATTTGGGATTTCTCCCTCAGGAGGTTTTATGCCCGGTCTCTTCGATCCGCTGACGGTGAAAGGAATTGAACTGCGGAACCGCATCGTCTTCGCTCCGGTGGTCACGAATTTCGGCCTGCGGAACGAGCAGACGGCGAGATATTACGCGGAACGCGCCCGGGGAGGAGCGGGGTTGATCATCGTCCACGGAACCCCGGTCGATCTCTTCCTCCATCTCAGCTGGGTTCAAAAGCTGAAACCGCTGGTCGAGGCCGTGCATAGGGAAGGCTCCCGGATTGCCATCCAGCTCTGGCATGGAAACGAACTGAAAGGCGAAGCGGTAGCTCCTTCGGTTCAAGGGCCCTGCCGCGGGATCTCCCGGGAGGAGATCCGAACGGTGGTTGAAAAATTCGCCACCGCCGCCGTCCACTGTCGAGATGCGGGGTTTGACGGGGCGGAGATCCACGGGGCCCATGGATATTTTATCAATCAATTCTTTTCCCCCCTGACCAATCAGCGCCATGATGATTACGGCGGCAGCCTCGAAAAACGCATGCGCCTGGCCCTCGAATTAGTCGGAGCCATGCGCAGGGCGGCGGGAGAAAGATTCCTCCTGCTCTACCGCCACAGCGCGGTGGATGGAGAACTTCAGGGTGCGACGGTGGAAGAGAGCATTCAGCTGGGCAAAGCCCTGGAGACCCACGGGCTGGATATCCTCGATGTCTCCGCCGGCAGGGGACAGAAAGACAACCTCTCGATCCCCGAATCTTCCGCTCCGGAGGGAACCCATGCCGACCTGGCGGGACGGATGAAGGCGGGAATGTCCATTCCCGTTATTGCCGTGGGACGGATTCAAAGGCGGACCGTGGCGGATGGAATCCTGCGGGAAGGGAAAGCTGACCTGATCGCCCTGGGCCGGCAGCTCCTGGCAGATCCTTTCTGGCCGCAGAAGGTGCGAGAAGGAAAAGAGAATGAAGTTGTCCTCTGTACCTATTGCAATACTTGCACCGAGGAAATGAGGAGCGGAAGGCCGATCTACTGCCCCCAGAACCCGGACCTTGGCAAAGAAGCGGAGGCATAGAGTACTGGGAGCAGGGGGCAGGGTGCAGGGGAAAAGGCGAAAGGGCGAAAAGGGGGAGAGGGAAAAAGCAGCAGCGAACAACGAGTACCGAGTACCGAGTAACGAGTAACGAATAACGAGTAACTATTTTATCAGGGAAGGGGGCATTTGAACTTTTTCTCCCACTTTCACCCCATTCTTTTTAAACCACCCCTTATTCATCTCCAGGGCGTACAACGCGGGCCGGGCCGAGGTGTGGGTTCGCAGGTTGAAAGGCTCCATGTCCTGAATGTCCACGATCTTCCCTCGCTGATCGAGGAAAGCGATGGACAGGGGGAGGGGAGTATTCTTCATCCAGAAGGAGAGAAAATCCTCTCGTTCGTATATAAAAAGCATTCCTTCATTAGGCCCCAGCTTGTCCCTGAACATTAACCCCTGGGATTTTTCCTCCTCGGTACGGGCCACCTCGACTCGAATTTTCTTTCCCTTGATCGTTAACTGGACAGAAGTCTTTCCCTCTCCCTGAGGATAGGCTCTTTCTCCAAAACCAAGAAGGAAAGAGGGGAGAAGAATGAGGAGGAGTATGATCCTTTGACTGGTTTTAGGCATCATTTTCTCCCGAAGGCGGCATCCCCAAATCCTTGCCCATTTCACTTTTGCGATTGCCTTTTATGCGAAAAAGCAAGCTTGTGGCCCGGGGGCAAGGGCGTTGCGCGCAAAAAGCATCGGCTCAGTTATTTCGGATTGCGGATTGCGGATTTCGGATTTTTTGGTTTTCATTTTCAATCCGCATTC
>JAPLIW010000676.1 GCA_026388915.1 Deltaproteobacteria bacterium | reverse complement strand
CTTTTTGCTTAATAAAGATTTCAGAATTTGAACCTAAGTGGTGTACAGAGGGAGTGGCCGCAAAAGCCTGCAAAGCCATCGCCACAGGCAAGGGCGATCGCTCGGTCGCCCCTTTAAACAATCCTGCCCATGATGTAGCCGCTGAGGTTCTCGATCATAATCTTCTGTTCGGAGATGATGGATTTCAAAACGTCCCCGATGCTGATGACCCCCAGGAGGCGGTTGGTTCCCTTTTCTATGACCGGCAGGTGCCGGATCCGCTGCTCGTTCATCAGGGCCATGCATTCTTCCATCGTGCTGTCAGGGGTGACGACATAGATCCTGGTGGACATGATTTCCTTCGTGTGGGTCTCCTTGGATGATTTTCCCTCCAGGATGACCTTCCGCGCATAATCGCGCTCGGAGACGATCCCCACCAGTTCCCCTTTTTCCACCACCGGAAGAGCGCCGATCCTCTTCTCATCCAAGAGCTGTAACGCCCGATAGACAAGGGTATCAGGGGTGATCGACCATACATCTTGTGATTTTTTCGCCCGCAGCAAATCTCTTACGGTTTTCATCATCCATCCTCCTTGAGAAATATTTGGGTGCATCGGTGGAATTTAGAAAGGCTCCGATGCGAAAGAAAGCCAAAAATGGAATCCCTCAAAATGAAAAAGGAAACCCCTCCAGATCGCATCATGCGACCCTACCGGGGAAATACACCTTCTCCTTTTCTACCGGAGGTTAAGGTTATGTTTTCGGTTTTACTGGCTACAGGTGAGTATCTACTATTACTATAATAACCCAAATCACCACGTTGTCAAGGACCTGACGACGAGAAGGGAGGACGACAAGACGGAAAGAGGAAAGTGGCAAGGGGATAAGGGAAAATCAAAAGAAAGAGAGCGACGATAAGCGAAGTGGCGGCTGAGGCACGGTTGAAAAAATAAATCAGCGCATCGTCTGTTTTCTCATCCTGTGGAAGCCGGCGTAGATTCTTCTTTTCGCACCGTTTTCCCTTCGCCGTCAAAGACGGCCCCTTGATCGATGACCAGATGGGTGGCCTGAATTTTTCCGTATAGCTTGCCTTTGGGGGTGACGTGGGCGGTGGCGGCGACGATGAGGGTCCCTTCTGCCTTCCCGTTGAGGACCAGGTTATCCACTTCCATTTCCCCCTGGAAGGAGCCCTTTTCTCCGACGACCAGGGTTCCCGGCCCGATGATCTTCCCCTCCAGCCGTCCGTCCAACCGTACGACCCCGCTGCTGATCTGCATGGTTCCCGCCACCGAGATCCCCTCGCCGATCATGGTGATGGGCTGGTCCTGGGGGGTTACCAATCCACCGAATAACTTTTTTCCCTTTCTCCTCAACATAGAAATGCATCCCCTCTTCTGCGGATTCCGGGTCAGAGCTTGGGAATCACGGCAGATTTCTGCTGGATGAGCTTTCCTTCCTTGGAAAAGATAAAAACCGTCAGGATCTGAAAGATCTCTCCCTCTGTCATGTCAAAAAAAGCCTCTACGAATTTCTTTTCCTTCACTTCAAAAGGCTTGCCTTTTCCCGGCTGTTGTGGAATTCCTTTTTCCAACTTCATTTCCGCGGGAATGACCCGGTAAACGGGGGGGCGAGCAGCCTCGTTCTTCGCCACCATGGCCAAAGTCCCGGTGTAAGGACCATCATGAGGAAAACCCTCCACCAGCCAGAATCGCGCGGCAAATCCCGCCCGTTTGGGCTCCCGAATGACCTGCAATTCGTCGATCCTCAGCGGGGGATGGCTTTCGGACGCGACCTCGCTCAGCTTCTTGTTCAAGCCGGAAACCTGGGCTTTCCACTGGCTTATCTCATTCTTGAGGCGGGCATTCTCCTGGTGAAGGGTCACATATTGATAAACCCCGAAAGCGATGAGGGCGACAACCAGAACAATCCCCACCCCCAGTACAAGAAACGTCCGCTTGTCCACCCGGAAAGTCTTGATGGGATCCAGAGAGCGGTGAATGATCAAAAACCAGGAATCGAATTTCATGATTTTGGGGTTTTAACAGCACGGCAATCTTCACCTTATGGCTGGAAACTAATGGATTTGGCCGGATTTGTCAAGTTCTAAAGGAAACTCGAAAGGGATTTCGGATTTCCTCCAATTTTCTTCCCTCTTTTTCCGGAAAAACCTTTTCATGGTTTCTCAATAGTGGTAAAAAGATGGGTGGGAGGCCTCTGGGGTTTAATCCATCGGAAGAGGAGATAAATAATGGGGATTTGGGCGGAGAGGGGCGAAGATTTCAAAGCTCTATTGAAGCTGAAAACCGAACCGATTGCTTTTCGCCGGCTGGAGAAAGCCGAAGGCCTGGATCAGATCCGAAACGTGGTGCGGATCAAACGGGGTTTCACCTTTTGCCAGGTTCCTTTTCTGGTGAGAGTCCTGGGTCAGACGATAGGAATTACCAAGGAGGACCCGGTGGGCGACCGCTGCACCCGCCTTCACGGACTCCGATCCGCCACTGAAAAGAGCATGCAGAGGGAAGCGGCCATGCTCTCCACGACCTGGTTCGCATCCCCCCAAGAGGCCCTGAAACAGCAGCAGGAAACACCCCGCATTCCCGCGGGAGAAGCCATCGTCGTTGCCCCCCTCACCAAAGAGAAGTTTGAACCCCAAGTGGTTTTGATTTACGGAAACCCCGCCCAGATCATGATGATCCTGTGCGGGATGCAGAAAGAAAGATACGAGCGTTTCCAGTTCTCCTTTATCGGGGAGGGAGCCTGCGCCGATTCGCTCTCCCAGTGCTACGTGAGCGGCAAGCCGGCCCTGGCCATTCCCTGTTACGGGGAGAGAGCCATGGGGCAGGTGGCGGACGACGAAATCGTCATCGCCCTGCCCCCCGGGGAACTGGAACGGGCTGTGGCGGGGATGAAAAAGCTGGGTAAAATCGGCTTCCGGTATCCCATCGCCTTCATCGGGGGACTGGCAGATCCGGCGCCGGCTCTGGCCCAGTTCTATCCCGACGCGGGTAGAAAATAAAAAAAGATTTCATCATCCGGAATGAATATAGTTCGGCAATAAGAAGGGGAAAGGAGTTAGAAAAATGTTTTATGTTCTCCGTTTTCTTTTTTTCCTTTTCCTTTTCTCTTCTCTGCTTCCCGCGGCGGGCTGGGGAGGGGTTGTGCAGGAAACTCTTCCCAACGGTCTGCGCGTCGTTTTGATCAAGAACCCGGGGACGACTTCGGTCTCCGTGGACCTCTGGGTCCGGGCGGGATCGCGTTTCGAGTCTCCCCCCATCAACGGGATCTCTCATTTCGTGGAACATCTTCTCTTCAAGGGAACTTCCCGGCGCACGGCCCAGGACATTTCCCGGGAAATCGCCGCCGCAGGGGGCTACTTCAACGCCTACACGCACTGGGAGTACACCCAGCTTCATATTTCCATCCTGCCGGTTCATGTGGATCTGGCCCTGGATGTGTTGTCGGACATCGCCCAGAATTCACTCCTGACCGAGGAAATGATCGCCAAGGAAAGGAAAGTGATCCTGGAGGAGATCTCCCTGGGAAAAATCTACCCCCCTTCCTACATCCTGAATCTGGTGAGCAAGACCCTCTTCGCCGAGAATACCCTGGAGATGCCCATCTCCGGGACCGAGGATTCGGTCAAGGCCATCCGGCGGCACGATCTGCTCCAGTTCTACCGTCGTCATTACGTCCCCAATAATGCCTACCTGACGATCGTGGGAAATGTCGATGGGGGCACTCTCCCCGGTCTTATCCGGCAGAGATTCGGCCCCTGGTCCGGAAAGGATAAACGTTCCTCCCCTCCGCTTCCCCCCGTGCGCCAGAATCAATTCCGGGAAGTCCGGGAGAGAAAATTTCTGGACCAGGCCATCGTGGTCCTGGCCCTGCAGGCCATGGGGACGGGAGACATGGATCGCCCCTCCTTCGAAATCATCAATGCCGTTCTGGGCTCGGGGGGGAACTCCCGCCTGTACCAGGAAATCCGGGAGAAGAAGGCCCTTTCCTACCTGGTGGGTTCCATCTACCACCCTCTTTCCGACACCGGTTTCTGGGGGGTGTACGTGGGGACCGACCCGAAGAACGTCCCCCTGGTCAAATCCATCATTTTCCGGGAGATAGGCAGAATTCAGCAGGAGTCCCTCTCTCCCCGGGAACTGAACGACCTGAAAAGCTATATCCAGGGCCGGACCCTGATCCGGAACGAGAGCAATTCTTCCCTGGCGGAGTTCGTAAGTCAGGGACTTTTGACCGGCCAGTGGGAACTGCCGGCGGATTACCTGGCTAAAATCCAGGCGGTGACAGCGGACGACGTGAAAAGAGTAGCCCAGACCTACCTCAGGGAAGAACGGCGAAACCTGATCATCCTGCAACCCTATCCCGGCCTGCGCCTGTTCCGGAATCTCCTCTAAGAGCCCCCCGCAAGCGGGAAAAACGTTGACATCTAAAGGGTTTCTTATTATGATCGGTTATTTAAAATTCTCTTAGCCGGCTTTCCCCTGGGTGAACCGAAAGAACCGAGACCAACGGGTAACTCCCCGTATTTTGTGCTTTTTTCTGGGAATCGTGCTTTCCTGGGTGATTCCTCTGCCTTCGGCCGAGGCCCGGGATTTGATCAGGGTTCTCATCCTGCGGGATATTCCTTCGGTAAAGGTGGCTTCTGAGGGACTTAATCTTTACGACCTGAAATCAGGTCAATCGTTCTTTAAAAATCGAAAATATACCTCTCTGGTCTTCGAGCGGGAAGCAGGTGCGCGGGTCCGCCTCAGGGGCCAAACTCTTTCGGCTCCCGGCTTCCTGGTGGAATCGGCAGGACCTCCACTCTTGATCAACGGCCGATCCTATCGGGATCAGGTGAGGATCCTCCCCGGTCCCAATCGCGACCTCTGGCTCATCAACGTACTTCCCCTGGAGGAGTACCTGGTCGGCCTGATCAACTTCGAGATCTTTTCCCAGTGGCCGATAGAGGCGGTGAAGGCTCAGGCCATCGCCGCCCGGACTTACGCCTTCTATCAACGGGGGAACCGGTCGGGGGAGCCCTACGACGTGGATTCCGGGGTAAGCGACCAGGTTTACGGGGGAACGGGAAAGGAGGATGCCCGTTCCCGCAGGGCCGTGGATGAAACCAGGGGAGAGTTGCTTCTCTATCAGGGGAGCCCCATTTTTTCGGTTTACTCGGCCTGCTGCGGTGGAAAAACCGAAGCGGGGGAATTCATGTGGTCCGGGGTTTTCCCCTATCTCCGCAGCATGGAGTGCGCCTACTGCCTGGACTCTCCCCACTTTCTCTGGAATTACTCCATCGACGGGGAACGCCTGGCTTCGGCCCTGGGAAGCGGCGCGGTCTCCGGGCCGCGGGTCCTGGGGCTGGAAATCGAGGAACGCAGCCCCAGCCGTCGGGTGCTGCGGCTGTTGATTCAGTCGGAAAAGACCCGGCGGCTGATTCCGGGAAAGGATTTCCGGCGCCTCCTCGGTTACGATCAGCTCCGCTCCACGAACTTCATCCTGACGGAAAAAGAAGGAGTTTTTCAATTCTCCGGACTGGGCTGGGGGCACGGAGTCGGGTTCTGCCAGTGGGGAGCCAGAGGAATGGCCGACGCCGGCATGGATTATCGTACCATTCTGAAATCCTATTACCAGGACGTGGAAATCGGAAAGATCCAGAGATGAAACTGAGCGACTTTGATTACCACCTCCCCTCCGGGCTGATCGCCCAGCACCCTCCGGCCAAGCGAGGGAACTCGCGGCTCATGGTCTTGAACCGTGGAACGGCCTCATGGAAACACCGGTCTTTTTCCCATCTTCTGGAATACCTGAAGGCCGGGGATGCGCTGGTCGTGAATGACACCAAAGTTTTTCCCGCCCGGCTGATCGGGAAAAAGGAGAGCGGGGGAAAAGTCGAGGTTCTCCTGGTGCGGAAAGGAGGAGGCCCTCCGGAAAAACGCCATTCCCAGGAGTGGGAATGCCTGGCCCAGAGCTCGGGACGGTTACGCGAAAAGACGCGGGTTTTCTTCGAGGAAGCCGTGGGGGGTGAATTTCTGGGAAGAACCCCGGAAGGCCTGTGGAGGCTGTCCCTGACCGGCTCCCGGGATGAAGACCTGGATCTTTCCCTGCAAAGGATCGGCTTTGCTCCGCTGCCCCCCTACATCCATCGCAACGGGGATGGAGGGACGCGGGCGCAAGATCGAGAAAGGTACCAGACCGTTTACGCCCTGAGAGAAGGAGCGATCGCCGCGCCGACCGCGGGACTGCATTTTACCGAGGAGACCCTGGATCAAATCAGGGAGAAAGGGATCCGGGTCGTCTCATTAACCTTGCACGTGGGGATGGGGACCTTCCTCCCGGTAAAAAGCCAGGAGGTGGAGAAACACCGGTTGGAGCCGGAATTTCTCGACCTGTCGCCCGAAACAGCGGAAACGATCAACCAGGTTAGCAGGGCGGGGGGGAGAATCTTTGCCGTGGGGACCACCGTAACCCGGGCGTTGGAATCATCGGCGGAGGAAAACGGAGAGATCCGGGCGCGGCAGGGGGAAACGGGCCTTTTCATTCTTCCGGGGCACCGGTTCCGGGCCGTGGACGCGCTGGTGACGAATTTTCACCTTCCCCGTTCCACCCTCCTCATGCTGGTCTCGGCTTTTGCCGGCCGGGAATTCATCCTCTCGGC
>JAPLIW010000302.1 GCA_026388915.1 Deltaproteobacteria bacterium | reverse complement strand
CATACCATTACTCTATATTTGATGTCAAATGAGTATCAGAGGTGTCGCATGGCTCTGAATTGAAACCTCATTTCTTTCTCAAGAGAGGAGTGGGGTTTATTTTTTTCCCATGCTCCAGAAAAGGGGGTAAAAAATGAAATGCCTTTTGAGTTTATTTGTTAGCTTTCTTCTTTGGGGGTTAATGGAAGCATGGGGAGAGGATTGGAAACTCTATGGGAAGAATGAAAGTGGAGTTTTTTATTATGATGCGGAGAGTATAAATCGTCCAGCAAAGGATACAATTAGAGGTTGGGCAAAAATGGTTCATTCGAAAGAAAGCATAAAGCAAGCCGGAAAGGGGTTGGAGAATTTAGTCTATTCAAAACGTTTGTGGGAAATAAACTGCGCAGACAAAAAGATCCGTAGGTTATCGAAAATAGCCTATTCCAAAGATGAGAAAATTTTGATTTCTGATAATACAGAGGAGAAATGGCAAAGCCTCAAGCCGAAGTCGCTTGAACAAACTCTTTATGAAAAGGGATGCAAAATAGGCATCCCCTGACTCAACCGTAGCAGGTGAATTTTTCACCGACGGCTTTCCATCACATGGCCCGCAAGATTCTTTGATCTCGAAACGTAATCTATCAATCTCGATGTCCTGCTTATTTTCATAGCCCATCTCGGCACTGTCTTTAAGCCAGGCGCCTCTCCCCGCTGGCCAGCTCTTCCAGACCTTTGCGGTCCAATAACTGGATCTGGCGTGGGCCGTTCGACCTGATGAGCCTGTCGCGAGTCATTTCCGGCAGAACTTGGGAAATGGCAGAAAAAGGGTATCCAATGATTGACCGCATTTCTCTTCCTGATTAGCCGTGGAAATCATGGAGAGGACATACAGCAGAGGATATTCCTAAATTCATGGACTGACCCCTTCCCGCGTTTTCCTACGAATATTCTCCGGCCCAAAGGGAATCCAGAAACCGGGAAAGGGGGAGAACCATGATATTTTCGATTTTCCGGGGGCGGGGCTCAAGACAGACGCAAAGATAGCGTTTCAATTTTTTCTCCTCGGCAATGGCGCGCAACGATTTCAGGTCCTGCCCGGAAAGGTTCTCCTTGGCTTTCGTTTCCACTGCCGTGTGATCCCCGATGATGAAATCCACCTCCAGTCCCGATGTAGAACGCCAGAAACTCAAGGACTCTCCGGAGACGTAATCCCGGTGGGCGGTCAGCTCGTGCATCAAGTAGGTCTCGAAGGCCTCGCCAAATTCGGGGGTCCTGTACCTGAACTCGCGGCCTTGAAGGGCCGCCACTACACCTACATCGAAAAAATAATACTTCGACGAGGCCAAAGGCTTTCTCTTGATGGACTTGCGCCAGGGCGGTAGCTCATTCAGAATCAGGGTATCCTTCAGAATCCCGAAGTATTCATAGATGGTCGTTCGGGCAACCTGAGCATCATTGGCCACGTTCGTGAAATTCACGATGGTCCCATTGCAAAAGGCGGCCACCTTTAGGAAACGGCTGAAAGCGGGCAAATTCCTCGTCAGCCCCTCAGCCAAAATTTCCTGCTGGAGGTAAAGGCCCGCGTAAGCCTGCAGGTCGGCTTGCGGGTCATCCGAAAAATATATGGACGGAAGAAGGCCTCGCTGGATAGCGCGGAGAAGGTCGAAACCGCTTCCCAGTTCCCGGTAGGTTAAGGGATGCATGTACATCGTTCGGGCCCGGCCTCCCAAAAGATTGACTCCGCCGCGGCGAAGTTTGCGGGCACTGGACCCGGTCAGCAGGAACCGAATTCTCCGATCTTCAATGAGCCGATGAACCTCATCGAGAAGGACCGGCAAGCGCTGAATTTCATCGATCACAACGATGGGATCTCTTCCGGTGAGCTCCTGGGCCAGGCGCCCCGGATTCTGGCTTAGAGCCAGATACATGGAAGTATCGAGAAGATCATAGAAGGGCACCCGGGGAAGAGAATGACGAATCAAAGAAGTTTTCCCGGTCTGCCGGGGGCCGAAGAGAAAATAAGATTTTTTCTCCACCAGAGCCGCCAGATCCAGAATTCTCTCAATAAACTGCGGTTTTTCGGCCGGAATCTGGTTTGTCGGTTTCATCGTCATATAACATGACATATGACGACAAAGTTGTCAATATAAATACAACTTGCCCCTGCTCGCCCCACCCCCTGATTACGCCAGCTTCCTTTCCCCGCTGGCCAGCTCTTCCATACCTTTGCGGTCCAACAACTGGATCTGTCGCGGCCGGTTCGACTTGATGAATCCCTCACGGGTCAACCTGGCCAGAATCCGGGAAAGAGTCTCTGGGATCGTTCCCAGGAGGCTGGCCAGCTGGTTTTTCGAGACGTCGAGTTCAACTTCAACGGCCCCCTTCTTACCTTCGCTCAAATAGAGAAGGTAGGCGGCCAGTCGCCCCGGGACTTCCTTCAGGGAGAGGTCTTCCACCAGGGAGGCTAATTTTCGCAGACGCCTGGAGAGGACGGCCAGCATGTTCAAAGCCAGCGAGGGGTTCTGGCCGATCAATTCTACGAAGGCCGGTCGGGGAAAGAAGAAAATGCGGCTCTCCTCAAGGGCTTCGGCATTGGCGGGAAATTTCTCTCCGGCAAACACGGCCGCCTCTCCGAAAGGCTCGCCCGCGCCGAAGATGTGTAGGATCTGCTCCTTTCCGTCGGGCGATAGTTTGAAGATTTTCACCCGCCCGGAAACAACCACGTAGAAACCCTCCCCCTCATCCCCCTGGGCAAAGATCATCTGCCCACGCGGGATGACCTGATCCACGACGATCATGGCCAGTCCCTCATTATGCTCCCCGGTAAGGCCGTCGAAGAGGGGGATTCGGGCAATCTGATCCGTCAATTTCAGGGATTTCTTCATTTTTGGGGAGATATCATTTTTTTTGACTTAAGTCAAAGCCTTTAAAAGAAGGAGGGTGTAAAATTAAAATTTTAGGCGCAATTCAGGAAAAAAGCGCTGGGTCTTGAGCCCATCTGTTGGGGAGTTTAAATCATGGAATGGTCCAAAGAGGCAGAGAAAGCGGTATCCAAGGTTCCTTTTTTTGTCCGGAAACGGGTCCGCAAAAGAGTGGAAGAGGAGGCCGCCCTCGCGGGGGCCGGGGAAGTCACCCTGGACCATGTCAAGATCTGCCAGCAGCGCTTCCTGAACCGGATGGAAGAGGAAGTAAAGGGGTTCCAGGTGGAGACGTGCTTCGGGCCGAGCGGATGTCCAAACCCGGCCGTTGCCCACGATGACCTGCCCCGGAAAATCGAAGACCTGCTCTCGCGCCGGAACCTTCGGTCTTTCCTGGCCGAAAAGGTAACGGGACCTTTGAAACTGCACCATGAGTTCCGGGTCTCCATCTCCGACTGCCCCAACGCCTGCTCCCGCCCCCAGATTGCCGACATCGGGCTGATCGAAGCCCGCAGACCCAATATTTCCGAGGAGCCCTGCACCCAATGCGGCGCCTGTGTGGAGACCTGCCGCGAGGGGGCCATTATTCTTGCCGGGAAGTGGCCGGTTGTCGATTGGGGGAAATGCGTGTCCTGCGGCCAGTGCATCGCTGCCTGCCCGACCCGCACCCTGCAGGAAGAAAAGAGTGGCTTCCGAATTCAGGTTGGCGGCAAGCTCGGCCGCCATCCCCGGCTGGCCGAGGAATTGCCGGGGATCTATTCCCCCGAGGAAACCCTGGAAATCCTCGGCCGCTGCCTGGATCATTATCAGAAGCAATGCCGGCACGGGGAACGGTTCGGAGAGGTCTTGGATAGGACAGGGAAGAAAGAAATAATCAATTTTTAATTTTCTTGACTTGAGTCAAGGAATTACCTCTCCAAAGAGGATATTCTGTACGAAAGATTACCGCAGGACCATCGCCAGCGAATACAGCAACCACAAAAAAGGAGGGAACGGATATGGCCAATGAAGCGATGTTTTGTTATCAGTGTGAGCAGACCGCCAAGGGGGAGGGCTGCACCAGATTGGGAGTCTGCGGCAAGCAACCCGAAGTGGCTGGCCTGCAGGATCTATTAATTTATGCCCTCAAGGGACTTTCCCTGTTTGCGGTCGAGGGGCGCAAAGTCGGAATCCATGACCGAAATATCAATATCTTTACCGTTCAAGCCCTGTTTTCAACCCTGACCAACGTGAATTTCGACCCCGAACGCTTTGTGAAATTGATCAACCAGTGCGTCCAGTTGAGGGATGAGCTGCAAGAAAAAGTTAAAAAGGCGAAAGGAAAGGTGGATTTCCCCGATGGGCCGGCCACTTTCAAGCCGGGAAAGAGCCTTGAAGGACTGACCGCCCAGGGGAAAAAAGTCGGGTTGAAATCGGACTCCTCCATCAACCCCGATATTCTTTCCCTGCAGCATACTCTCCTTTTTGGTCTGAAAGGGGTTTCCGCCTACGCCGACCATGCCCAGATTCTGGGGCAGGAGGATGACCGGGTTTACGCCTTCATCCAGGAAGGGCTTACCGCCACCCTGCGGAAAGACCTGAGCCTGAATGACTGGATCCAGCTGGTCCTCAAATGCGGGGAGATCAACCTTCGTGCCATGGAGCTTCTCGACGCGGGAAACACCGGAACCTTTGGGCATCCCGTTCCCACCAAAGTCCCCCTGGGAGTTAAAAAGGGAAAAGCCATCCTGGTCTCGGGCCATGACCTCAAAGACCTGGAAGAGCTTCTCAAGCAGACCGAAGGCATGGGAATCTACGTCTACACCCACGGGGAGATGCTGCCGACGCACGGGTACCCCGCGCTCAAGAAATACGCCCATTTCTACGGGCATTACGGCACGGCCTGGCAGAACCAAGTCAGGGAATTCGCCGAATTTCCGGGAGCGATCCTGATGACCACCAACTGCATCCAGAAGCCCCGGGACAGTTACAAGGACAATATTTTCACCTCCGGAACCGTGGGCATGCCCGGGCTGACTCATATGACCGGCCGAAACTTCAAGCCGGTCATCGACCGGGCCCTGGCGCTGCCCGGGTTTTCGGCGGATGTAAACGGCCGTTCGGTCATGGTGGGATTCGCCCGGAATTCGGTGATGGGGGTCGCCGGCAAGGTAATCGAAGCGGTGAAGAGCAAGGCCATCCGTCACTTCTTCCTGGTCGCCGGCTGCGACGGCGCCAAGCCGGGCCGAAACTATTACACCGAGTTCGTGGAAAAGGCCCCCAAGGATACGGTCGTTCTGACCCTGGACTGCGTGAAGTTCCGGTTATTCGACTAGCAGCTTGGGGACATCGGGGGAATTCCCCGGCTCCTGGATGTGGGGCAGTGCAACGACGCCTATTCCGCCATCCAGATCGCCGTGGCCCTCTCCAAGGCCTTCAACGTGGGGGTGAACGACCTGCCCCTTTCCATGGTCCTGTCCTGGTACGAGCAGAAGGCGGTGGCCATTTTGCTGACCCTCCTCCACCTGGGGATCAAGAATATCCGCCTGGGCCCGAGCTTGCCCGCTTTTCTTTCCCCGGCAGTGCTGGACACCCTGGTGAAGACCTTTGACATCAAGATGATCACCACCCCGGATCAGGACCTTAAGGCCATCCTGGGATAAAGCCAATCACGACAGAGAACATAAGAAGTCAAAAAGAATTCAAAGGGCAAAAATGAACCGCAGAGAACGCAGAGGGCGCGGAGAAAAATGAATTCAAAATCCCAAGTACCAAATGACAAACAAAAAATTGGAAGTTCGAAACATTTGGTTTGATTTATTGAAAATTGATGATCTCGTAAAAAGTCTCTTGGAGCGTCACCCCGGCGAAAGCCGGGGTCCAGAACATCTTGAAATAACTGGATTCCGGCTTTCGCCGGAATGACGAATTCTATGGAATTGCGACTTTTTACGAGTTCATCAAAATTGGTGGTTGGAATTTATTTGGGATTTGGAGCTTGGAATTTAATTATTGTGAATATCCTCTGCGTTCTCTGCGCACTCTGCGGTGAAAATTTGGGAGATAAGAATGAGGTGTCCGGGACAGGACAGCCGGTATTGGAAGCCGGGAGCGGTGTATGACGTAGCCTGCGCGAAATGCGGGAATTCCATCGAGTTCTTCAAGGATGAGCCCACCCGCCGCTGCAAGAAGTGCGGACACAAGATGGTCAATCCCAAGATGGACTTCGGCTGCGCGGCCTACTGCAAATACGCCGAGCAATGCCTGGGAGATCTCCCCCCGGAACTGATCGCTCAGAAGAAAGATCTCCTCAAAGACCGCGTGGCCATTGAGATGAAACATTTTTTCAGGCAGGATTTCAAAAGGATCGGGCACGCCACCAAGGTGGCCCGGTATGCCGAGCAGATCGTCAGGGAGGAAAAAGGAGACGTGGCCATCGTTCTCACCGCCGCCTACCTCCACGATATCGGGATCAAGGAGGCGGAAGCCAGATGCCAGAGCACGGGAGCCAAATACCAGGAAGAGCTCGGCCCCCCTATCGCCCGGGAGATCCTGACCAAGCTGGGAGCCGCCCCCGAGCTCATCGAAGAGGTCTGCTACATCATCGGCCACCACCACCATCCCCGGCCGGAAGAGACCACCAATTTCAAGATTGTCTATGATGCCGACCTGATCGTGAACCTAGAAGAGAACCAGCAGGGGCAGAAGGTCCCCCGGGAAAAGCTGGGGGCCATGATTGAAAAAAACTTTCTCACCGCCGCCGGCCGCGAGCTGGCCCGGAAAGCATTATTAGCCACAGAGGTCACAGAGAGCACAGAGAAGAACTAGAATAATTCCAACTCCCAATCATCAACAGACAAACAAGAAAAGAAAAAAGTGATTGGACCATTGAAACGTGAACATTGTCATTTCGTTGGAATTTGGGATTAATTTTTCCCTCTGTACTACTTACGTTCAATTTCTCAAATTTTTATTAGAGCTTATCCTTAAATAAGTTGTGGGGTTTAAATCCCCCTTTGAAAAAGGGGGAAATAGGGGGATTTGCTTTGAGATCCCTCGGGGAAATCCTCCCTGCCCCCCTTTTACAAAGGGGGGAATGCTATTTACGGACAAGCTCTAAGCAAAAAGCATCCCCCCTACCCTAACCCTCCCCCTCGTGGGGGGAAGGTGTGAAAAAATCTAATTATTTCATTTTCACGTCATTCCGGCGAAAGCCGGAATCCAGTGTTTTCAAGGATTTACGAACTTACTGGACCCCGGTTTTCACCGGGGT
>JAPLIW010000361.1 GCA_026388915.1 Deltaproteobacteria bacterium | reverse complement strand
GGGCATGGTGCTGGGCCTTCCCGCCGCTTACGGGATCGCCCGATACGGCCATCGGACCCTGGCCCTGGGCATCCTGGTCTGCCGGATGATCCCGGGGATCTCCTTCCTGGTTCCCTGGTTCATCGTTTTCCGGGCCCTGGGGCTGCTCGACACCTACACCGGCCTGGTCATCGCCCACCTGGTCATCACCGTCCCCCTCATCACCTGGATCATGATCGGCTTTTTCGAAGAGGTTCCCGTGGAGCTGGAGGAAGCCGCGCGCATTGACGGCTGCTCCCGGGCCGGGGTGTTCCTGCGCATTGCCCTCCCGCTCGTCCGGCCCGGCCTCGTCTCGGCCGGCATCCTGGCCCTGATCTTCACCTGGAACAGCTTCCTCTTCCCGCTCATTCTGGCGGGGGTGAAGACCAAGACCCTCCCCGTCCTGGTCTACAGCTTCATGACCTTCGACTACCTGGACCTGGGCGGCGTCTACGCCGCGTCCACCCTGGTGACCCTGCCGGTCATCGTCATGGTCCTCCTCGTCCAGCGCCAGTTCATCCGGGGGCTCACCCTCGGAGGGGTGAAGGGCTGAGGGAGGGCAGGGGATTTTTTTCTTTACTTACAATATCTCCTTTTTTATATATTCACCTACAGTCCAAGCGAGTTCTTATCCATTCAACCAGAGAGGAGAGGAGCCATGGCTAATCAAATGACCCCCGAGATGTTCATGAACTTTGTCAAGACCGCGAGCGAGAAAGACATCAAGGCTCAGGTTCTGGCCGCAGGAGTCGACCAGGTTTTGGACGGAATGTTCCAGGCCATGCAAGAGCACTTCCTGCCGGAGAAAGCCCAGGGTGTTGACGCGGTCATCCAGTACGTGGTGGCGGACGAGGGCCGGGAATACGCCTACACGCTGGCCATCAAGGATGGCAAGTGCGCCCTCAAGAAGGAGAAGGCCGGGAATGCGAAAGTCACGCTCAGCATGGATCTGGTCTCCTTCCTGAAACTCATGTGCGGGGCGGCCGACGGCACGACGCTTTTCATGTCGGGCAAGCTCGGGGTTTCCGGCGATTTATTTTTCAGCCAGCGGATTGCCGGTTTTTTTGCGACCGCTTGATGGGGGACCCGGCGGGCACGTCGCGGAGGGGCGGGTTTTTTTGGGGGTTTTTTTCTTGCCACCCTAATCCTTTTTTTGTATATTCAACTCATCCCCAAGCGAAATCCTACCGTTCTGCGCCGTAACTTGCACCCGGCAGAGGGGCAAATTTTTTAGGAAGGGAGAGAATCCATGAGAAAAATGTTTTGTGTTTTCGCGGCACTCGCTGGGTTGCTATTCTGCGGCACGTCGACTCTGGCCCAGCAGAGTTTCCCCACGAAACCGGTACGTCTGCTCATTCCTTATGCGGCGGGCGGTGCGGTCGACATCCTCGGACGCACGCTGGGCGACGAGCTGTCGAAGAGATGGGGACAGCCGGTCATCATTGAGAACCGCACGGGGGCCGGCGGGACCATCGCCTCGCAGGTGGTGGCCAAATCGGAGCCCGATGGTTACACGCTGGTCATCATCGCCAGCGGCCATTCCATCAACCCGTACCTCTATTCGAAACTGCCCTATGACACTTTCAAGGACTTCACGCCGATTTCATTGCTCGGGTCCTCTCCGAACATGTTGCTGGTGGCGGCGAATTCGCCCTTCAAGACGCTCGGTGATGTCCTGGCCGCGGCGCGGGCGAAGCCGGGGAGCCTTTCCTACGGGATGTCCGGTATCGGCACCTCGACGCACCTCGCCGGCGAGCTGCTCAAGTACATGGCCAAGGTCAATATCACGGCGGTCTCCTACAAGGGCGGCGCCCCGCAGATCAACGACCTGCTGGGAGGGCATATCCCGCTGTCCTTTAACAACATTCCCGAATCGATCGGCCAGATCAGGGGCGGCAGCCTCCGCGTACTCGGCGTGACGACGGCCAAACGCTCGGCGGTATTGCCCGACAGTCCGACCATCGCCGAAGCCGGCGTCCCGGGTTATGACACGGGCGTGTGGTGGGGCATGCTCGCACCGGGCGGCATGCCGGCGGATCTCGCGGCCAAGATTTCCAAGGACTGCGCCGAGGCGCTCCACGCGCCGGCGGTGAAGCAGCGGCTCGACAATCTTGGAGCGGCCGTGCTCGGAACGACGGGCCCGGAATTTGACAAGTTCATCCGGGCCGAATACCAAAAATGGGGCCCAATCATCAAGGCGGCGGGAATCAAAGCCTCTTGATCGTTCTTGTTTGCGTTTTGCCGCGCGAGCTGGATCGAACGACAGGCGGCGCCTTGGCCTAAGTGGGGTCACCGACGGGCGCCGGGTAAACTAAACAGGGCATCCCAAGGGAACAGCCGATCGACAGATCCGCTGTTCCCTGACCGGACCGCCGAACTCCTGTCTTTACGATTCGGGCAACTCTTCGAAACTTTCCGACTCCTAAAATTCCCTCCCAAAATTCCGTTGACAAGCGAGGGCTGCTCTTTGTATCCTTCGGCCGCATCACGGGCAGGTGCGGCTTTCTATCCGTCATTCCAATTCAAGGGCCTGGTTTTTTAGCAACCACAGCAAGATGATACGCAAGATTGACG
>JAPLIW010000284.1 GCA_026388915.1 Deltaproteobacteria bacterium | reverse complement strand
TGCTTTCCAGACTTCCGCCAGCCGGGAATGGTGGGGGATGACCGCGATGCCGGGAAGGAGACCCAACCCCTGCCGCCATCCCTGGCCGGGAGCCCACATCCTCCCGCCCAAAACCATGGCCCCCGCGCTGGAACCGGCCAGGGCCCGCCCGCTTTTCCAAACCCCCAGCGCAGCCTCCCAGGCCGGAGAATTGCCCAGCGTCTCCAGCAGGTGCACGGGATCGCCGCCGGCCAAATAAACCAGGTCCGCATTTTGAATCAAAGCCAGCCACTTCCCGTCTTGGGCAGTTGCCGGATCGACCACCATGGTTGCTTCGGCGACTGCCCCCAGACGCTGAAAATAACCAACCCCTTTTTCTGCGGCCAGGGCGGGGTTTTCCCGGGCGGCGGCCGTAGGAAGGATCACCACTCTGGGTTTCGGACCGAGCCTGGCCATGATGCCCCGGTCCATGGGCTCGCATTCGGGCCGGAACTCATTGCCTCCTACCAGGACGACGAGGCCGGACATGGGGTTAACACCTAACCCGGCATAGCCGGGGCGGCCCTATGTGGCCGCCCGCAGGATGGGCAACCACGCAGGGTTGCCCCTACAATTTGTGACCAGTTTGGCGTCAATTTAACCGGTAAGGGACTACGCCTCTTCCGGGACTCCGCCCGGAAGGGGTGGCCCCTGCGGGGCAGCGAAAAGTCCAGAAATCCCCCCAACCCCCCTTTGTAAAAGGGGGGCAAGGGGGGATTTATCGCGAAGGCACAACATATTTCCTTCTTACCAACATGTTGGTGTTAGTTGCGCAGTAAGCGCCTATGCTTTTTCCGCGACTACGCGCGGAAAAGGTGGCCCTGCGGCCAGCATCCGTAGGGGCGGTTCGCGAACCGCCCTTACACCGGCCTCGCAAAGTGAATATTTCCTTCTTACCAACATGTTGGTATTAATGAGGCGCTAAGCGCCTAAAGGCATTCGGAGTCATTAAGTTGCTGTTTTATATATCTCCATCACCCTCTCCACATCGTTTTTCGACCCAATGAAAAGAGGGACCCGCTGATGGATTTCCTGCGGGTCGATGTCCAGGATCCGCCTCTTTCCGTCGGTCGCCAACCCCCCCGCCTGCTCTACGACCATGGCCAGAGGGGCCGCCTCGCACATGAGCCGCAGTTTCCCGGTGGACTTTTTCGGGTCCCGGAAATCGGCAGGATACATAAAGATTCCACCGGCCAGCAGGTTGCGGTGGAAATCGGCCACCAGGGAACCGATGTACCGCAGGTTGTAGGGTGATTTGTTTTCAGGATTCTTGAAGTAAGAGACCGCCTTACGGGTGGTTTCATCCCAGTAAGGCCAGTAGGATTCGTTGACCGAGTAGAATTTTCCCGCCGGGGGGGTCTTGATGTCGGGGTGGGAAAGAAGGAATTCGCCCACGCTGGGGTCGAGCGTGAAGCCGTGGACCCCCTGGCCCGTGGTGTACACCATCATGGTGGAAGACCCGTAGATAAAATATCCTGCGGCTACCTGCTCGGTTCCTTTCTGCAGAAGATCGCCGAGATTCACATTCCTTCCGGGAGAGCTTTTCCGCCGGTAGATGGAGAAGATGGTTCCGATCGAGACGTTGCTGTCCACGTTGGAAGATCCGTCCAGGGGATCAAAGATCAGAACATAGTCTCCGCTCGGAAAGGCCGGGGGAATTTCGATGAGGTCCGCGTTTTCTTCGGAAGCCATGGCGCATAAGACCCCGGCCCTTTCCATCCGGTAAATCAGAACCCGGTTGGCGAATTCGTCCAGCTTGACCACCTCTTCTCCCTGGACGTTGATTTCCCCGGTGAAACCCAGAATATCCACCAGGCCCGCTTTGTTCACCTCGCGGGAGATGATTTTGGCCGCCAGGATCAGTTCGTTGAGGAGATGGGTGAACCGGCCCGTGGCCATGGGGGATTCCTTCTGGAGAAACAGGAGCTGTTCCGTCACCGTGGTGATTCTCTGCATGAGAAACCTCCTCTCTTGGATATCAGGCTAAATCAAGAAAAGGCCCGGAAAGGAGCGGGTCGTAGGGGCAGGTTTGAAACCTGCCCCAACCGCGGGTTTACCGAGATTTTACGTAAAACGCCGGCAGGGGTTCCCCGAGTTTCTTCCATTGCTTGATGACCGCTTCCGCTTTTCCTGCGCAATTCAGCACCTGGAGCTTGTGCCTGACCGTTTTGACGATGGCTTCGCGGCCGGGCCCCAGGTAGTTGCGCGGGTCGAATTCAGAGGGTTTGGTGGCAAAGACTTCACGGATCTTGGCGGTGAGGGCCAGGCGCAGGTCGGTGTCGATGTTGACTTTGCAGACGCCGTATTTGGTCACCGCCAGGTTGATCTGGTCCTCCGGTACTCCCCGGGCGTTGGGCATGTTTCCGCCGTATTTGTTGACCAGGTCCACGTACTCCTGGGGCACGCTGGAGGAGCCGTGCATGACCAGGGGAAGTCCGGGGCAGGTCTTCATGGTCTGCTCGATCCGGCCGATGGCCAGTTTGGCTTCGTGCTTGAATTTGAAGGCTCCGTGGCTGGTCCCGATGGCGATAGCCAGGCTGTCCACGCCGGTCTGTTTCCAGAAATCGCCGGCCTGTTGGGGGTCGGTCAGGTATTTTTCCACGTTTTTTTCGTACTCTTCGGCGCTGGCCCCGACGACGTGCTCTTCGATCCCTCCGAGCATCCCCAGTTCAGCTTCCACCACCACGCCTTTCTGATGCCCCGCCCTGGCGGCCGCGGCGCTCAATTTGACGTTCTCCTCGAAGGGCGCGTGAGACCCGTCGATCATCACGCTGGTGAACCCGTCCTTGATGCAGGCTTCCACCAGGTCCACCGTGTCGCCGTGGTCCAGATGAATGGCGATGGGGAGGTCCGGGTTTTCCTCCACCGCGGCGTCGATGATATGTTTGAGGAAGCGCATGTTGGCATATTTCCGGGCGCCTTTGGAGATCTGCAGGATCAGGGGAGCCTTTTCCGCCGAGCAGGCGGTGACGATCCCCTGGGTGATCTCCATGTTGTTCACGTTGAAGGCTCCGACGGCAAATCCGCCGCCATAGGCCAGGTCGAACATGGGTTTGGTGGTCATGAGGGGCATGGGAGGACTCCTTTCTCTCCGCTTGGGCCTCTTCCCCGCCGGGGAGAGGGATGGGGGTGAGGGGGATATCTGAGTTTATGAAAAAGTCGGATTCATTAAAAAGTATATTCCAAGCCCCGTAAAAAGTCAAAAACTCGCCATTTGTTGGCCACCCGGCTTTCCAGAAATCAGATAAATGTCGATAAATTGGAGGCCGTGCCCGGCCCGGCGGGAAGGTCCCGCCTTTGGCGGAACATGATGAGGCGCGGATTCTTTCATCGGTCCGGGCGGAATCGGCCCTGTGATGCGCAGATGTCCCTGCCTGTACCGCCTCCCGCTGCGGAAGCGAAGCCATTTTTCATCGGGTCTTCACCACCAGCCGATCCTGTCCCGCCAAAGGCGGGACCTTCCCGCCGGGTCACAAGACAAAGCATCAGCCCTGTTATTTCGGATTGCGGATTTCGGATTTCTTTTGCTATTTTTTCCAATCCGCATTCCGCAATCCACAATCCGCAATTGCATGAGGTTCTTTCCCTTTCAATCCGCAATCCGCAATCTGCAATCCGCAATTGGGAGATGGGCTTTCCAATTGATCCCCGGGGAAGGATATGCTAATAAGAATAAGAGTGGTAAAAATTCATGAGTTCGGAAAAAAATCTGAAAATAGGGTTTTCCGTCATTCCGGCGAAAGCCGGAATCCAGTTCTTTTTCACAGGTATGATTTCTCTGGACTCCGGTTTGCACCGGAGTGACGACCTTTTACGAGATCATCAAAAATTGGTACGAAGGGATTTAGGAAGGGATGGTCATGGATGGAGATAAAAGAAAAAACCCAACCGGCGCTCCTCCCCTGAAGGGGATCCGAGTCATTGATTTAACGAGGATCATCGCGGGCCCTTACTGCGCCATGGTCCTGGGAGACCTGGGCGCGGAGGTCATCAAGATCGAACAGCCCAAAATCGGCGATGAGAGCCGAGCCTGGGGCCCGCCCTGGGTCAAGGAGGTCAGCGCCTACTTCATCGCCATCAACCGGAACAAGAAGAGCCTCACCCTGAATTTCAAACACCCCCAGGGGATCGAAATCTTCAAGAACCTGGTCCGGCACTCCGATGTGCTCCTGGAAAATTTTCGTCCCGGCACCATGGACGAATTGGGAATCGGCTATGAGACCCTCCGGGGGATCAACCCCAGGCTGATCTACTGCGACATGACCGGATACGGCACGGACGGCCCATACCGGGACAAGCCCGGGGTCGATGTGATCGTCTCGGCCATCGGAGGGCTGATGTCCATTACCGGCCCTCCCGAGGGGGAACCGGTAAAGGTCGGCGTGCCGCTCACGGATGTCCTGACCGGTTTGTATTCCTTCGGGGCCGTCTCTTCGGCCCTCTATCAAAGACAGCAAACCGGGAAGGGGCAGAGGATTTCCATCAACCTCCTGGCCATGCAGCTGGCGACGCTCATCAATATCGGGTCCAACTACCTGGTGGGGGGAGTGATTCCCCGCCGCTGGGGGAGTGCCCACCCCAACATCGTCCCCTATGAAGCCCATCGGGCCAAGGACGCCTACTTGATCTTCGGCGTGGTCAACGAAAGAATGTGGAAGTCGTTCTGCACCCTTCTCGGCATGGGAGACTTAAAGGACGACCCCCGATTTTCGAACAATGCCGGCCGGATCAAGAACCGTCCGGCCCTGATGGAGGTTATCGACCGGAAGCTGGCCGAAAAGACGGTGGACGAATGGATTCCTCTTTTCGACCAGGCCGGCATCCCCTGCGGTCCCATCAACACCTTCGACCGGGTCTTCAACGACCCGCAGGTGGAGCATCTGGGGCTGGTGCAGGAGGTCGAGCATCCCCATTACGGAAAAGTCAAGGTCGTGGGCCCGCCGGCCACCTTCTCCGAAAGCGCCGTGGGCATCCAGTGCCCGCCGCCTTTGCTGGGAGAGCACAATGGAGAAATATTAACCCGTCTCCTGGGATACTCGGAAGGTCAGGTTAAATCCTTCCAAGATCAAGGCGTCGTGTAAGCCCCTTCCTCCAACCGACAATCCCGTTCCGAGCGGGACAACCGGCGGCTTTTGGCCTTTGCCTCAAGCGAAGCGCTCCTCGAGTCGAGCCGCAGGCTCGACGGTCCTCAAGGCCCGCAGGGCCGGTCTATTTTCATTTTTCATTGCATAGGAAATTATAAAAATCTTCTTATCCTCCGGGGATGAAGAAAAGAATCGAACCGCAGAGCACGCAGAGACCGCAGAGTATTTTCTTCCCGAAGGCTAAAAACAAAAACCATTCTGTGCATATTTGATCCCCTCTGCGTCCTCCCGGCTCTCTGCGGTTTACGGTTTTTTTCTCGTTTTGGAAAATCAAAATCTTTCTTTCTCATTATGCTCCACGAATCAGGACAGGAAGATAACTGAGGAGGAGGCAGAGAGCGCAGAGGTGCCTTTCGGAAAACGATTGGACGTTTTTTTGACCTTCCGGAAAGGGTTGAAAGAGGAGACGTTATTCCCCTTGCATGCTGAGTCTCGAGCTTTGGGCCGTTTTTACCTCTGCGGGCTCCGCGACCTCTGCGGTTAAGTTTTTTTATTCCACATTCCGAATTCTGCATTTCAGAAAATTCCTCCCAGTGCCCCCGCGTATCCGGTGAGCTCCGCGTATCCTTCGCAGGTGACCTCGCCTCCCCCGGAAAGTCCTTTGCCGGCGATCGCCCCCTCCCAGTAGGTGATTCCGGTCGATCCTTCGGTGTGGAGTTCCTGGTCCGCCAGCAGAGGATCGATGGTCAGGTCGATTCTGGCGGGGGGAACCTGGATTCTCCAGCGGCTGGGATATTCTCCCTTGCTGCGGGGACTTTTCCACCGGTCCAGAACCGTAACAGAAAGATCTGAAAGCTTCAGGTGGCGGGAAGACCCGCCGGCGGCAACCAGGGTCCCCGAAGACGCCGGCTCCACCGAGCCGTCCTTGAGGCGCAGGAGATAAATCATTAAATCCCGCCCGTCGGAGAGATGGAGGCTGAACCAGTCCCAGCCCTTCTGCTCCGGGGTGAGCTGGTTGGAGCCGAACTCCTGGTCAAACCAGCTCACCCCCCGCACTTCGATGGGAAAGGTGGAGCCGGAGAGCTTAAGAAACCCGCGGGTCTCCAGGTCGGTGAAAGAGACGTAATAAGAAGCCTGGCCCTGGGCCGGCCCTTTCCGGCTGAACCCGTTCTGTCCGTGAATGACCGGGGGCTTCCGGGGGGTGAGCTCCAGCCTGAGCTCTTTATCGGAGTCCCTGGCTTCGAGATGGATGACCGGCCCTTTCATCCTGGCTGACCAATTGAGAAGCCAAACATGCATTCCCTCCAGGCTTGCGCCGGCCAGCCCGGGCCCCGCCCGGGACAAGCGGTCCACGG
>JAPLIW010000636.1 GCA_026388915.1 Deltaproteobacteria bacterium | reverse complement strand
CGTTTCCCGTTTACTTCACCCTTGTCTCCTCCATGTTCCTCCACGGGGGCTTCCTCCACCTGATCGGCAACATGCTCTACCTCTGGATCTTCGGCAACAACATCGAAGACACCCTGGGCCATTTCCGTTTTCTCCTTTTCTACCTGGTGTGCGGTCTCTCCGCCGCTCTCGCCCAGGTCCTTGCGAACCCGGGTTCCACGATTCCCATGATCGGCGCCAGCGGCGCGGTGGCCGGAATTCTGGGGGCCTACGTCCTCCTCTTCCCGGGAGCCCGGGTGCTCACCCTGCTCTTCATCATCATCTTCATTAAATTCATCCGCCTCCCCGCTTTAGTCGTCCTGGGTTTCTGGTTTTTCCTCCAGCTCCTGGGGGTCATGGGAGGGGCCATTTCCAACGTGGCCTTCTTCGCTCACATCGGCGGTTTCGTCGTGGGGCTGGTCCTGATCAAAATCTTCCAGCCTCGCTGGGCAAAAAGGCGGAAAAGAATTTATTAATTCCTCACCGCAGAGCTCGCTGAGACCGCAGAAGTTATAGAGGTAAAGAATGGAAGAATGGAATAATGGAATGGCGGACAAAAAACTTGTTCTTCCGTATCAATTTAGCCTTTTGGAAAAATGATTAAATCCATATCGACTGAGATACCCATCGCTGAAATCCCCCCCCAACCCCCCTTTGCAAAGGGGGGCAGGGGGGATTTCTGGGAAATCTTTTCAGAAGGTAAGAGTTACCTTTTTCAAAGAGCTAAAGTGGTACGTTTTTCCAATATTCCAGTATTCCATCATTCCAATCTTTCAGTCTTTTCCTCTGCGGTGAAAAAGTCTTATGCCTGACGGGATCATTTATGGGATCAACCCGGTTTTGGAAGCCCTGCGGGCCGAGCGGCAGGGGCTGAACAAGATTATCCTGGCCGAAGGGAAGGAGGGCGGGCCCATCCGCACCCTCCGCCAATTGGCGCGGGAGAAAGGGATTCCCGTCCAGTTTTCACCCAAAGAGGCCCTGGACAGGCTGGCCGGGACCGGCCACCACCAGGGGGTCCTGGGCTTTACGGCCGCGTCGTCTTATTCGACGTGGGAGGATTTGCTGGACCGAGTTCGGTCCGCTCCGGGGAAGGCCATTGTCCTGGTCCTGGACAGCATCGAAGACCCCCAGAATCTGGGATCCCTCATCCGAACCGCCGAAGCCTGCGGGGTCCAGGGAGTCATCATCCCTAAAGACCGGGCCGTGGGCATTACCCCGGTTGTGGTCAAAGCCTCTGCCGGGGCGGTGGTTCACCTGCCGGTCGTCCGGGTGACCAACCTGGCCAACACTCTTGAGGAATTAAAGAAAGAGGGATTCTGGATCGTCGGGGCTGATTCCCGGGCGGAGAAGAGCCTTTACGAGCTGAAATTCGACATGAACGTAGGCCTGGTCATCGGAAGCGAAGGAAAGGGGGTCCGCCCCCTCCTCCTCAAAAAATGCGATTATACGGTCTCCATCCCCCTGAGGGGAAAAGTCTCTTCCCTGAACGCCGCCATCGCCGGCGCCGTCGTCCTCTTCGAAATCCTGCGCCAGCAGCGCGCCACAGAGAGTTTATAATCTCCTACCTAAAGCCCTTAATTTAATGCTAAAATAGCTTCACCCAGGAAGGAAAAGGCGGGAGGGTGAAGAGATGACTGGGAGCGATTTTTCATCCACGGAGAAGATGGCCCTTGAGGAGCTTAAGGATTCTTTGAAAGATTTGGCGGAAGGTCGTGCCAGGTTGATCCTTTTCGGGTCCAGAGCACGGGGCGATCATGATAGCGAATCAGATGTTGATATCGCAATTATTGTTCCTGGTCTGACCCGAGACCTCAAGAATGAAATCCTCGATAAGATTGCCGATATAGAGCTTAAGTATTTGAGTCCTCTCTCAACGCTAGTCATTTCCGAAGATGATTTTGATTTTCTCAAAAAAAAGGAAAGAAGGATTGCCCTGGATATTGAAAGAGAAGGGATTCCCTTATGACCGAGGAGAATAAAAAGCAAAACATCAAGGCGGAACTGGAAGGGGCGGAAAAAACCTTATCGGAAGCAGAGCTCCTATTTAAGAACGGTTTTTACTCCGGGGCGGTTTCAAGGCTCTATTATTCTCTTCTCTACACCATCCGGGCTCTCCTTTTGACCAGAGGTCTGGAACCCAAAAGCCACGAAGGAGCATTGAGGCTTTTCAGCCTGCATTTTGTCAAAGAAGGCCCCTTTGAAGCCAAGGCCTCTCATATATTTTCAAAGCTGATGAAATACAGGGAAGAGGCTGATTATAATCCTGCCTATGTATTTACCAGGGAAGATTTTGCTGGACTTCGTAAGGAGGTCACGGAGCTGTCTAAGGAAATTAGGTCTTATTTGCAAGAGAAAAATTATCCCTAATCTTTGCGTGAGGACTGGCTTTTTCAAAGAATAGACTTTCAACGAACTTTCGAGCCCACCTTGGCCTCTTTGTCGAAGGTGGCCAGCACTACTCCGGTTCCATCGGCTCCGTCCGCGGCCAGGAGCATGCCCTGGGATTCTACGCCCATGAGCTTGGTGGGCTGGAGGTTGGCCACGATGATGATGGTTTTGCCCACCAATTCCTCGGGTTTGTAAAGCTTGGCGATTCCGGCCACCAGGGTGCGTTCCTCCCCGATGTCGATGCGCAGCTTGAGGAGCTTGTCGGATTTCTTGATGTTCTCGGCAGCCAGGACTTTCGCCACGCGCAGATCTATCTTCTGAAAATCCTCATAGGAAATTACATCTGCGGTTTCCATCTTCTTTTTCTCCTCGGTTTTAATTTCTTCCTCCACCCGCGGGAACAGGGATTCTCCTTTGCGCACCCCTCCTCCGGGTTTCAACCCGCCCCATTCCTTCAGGCCGGCCAGGTTCTGGCTTCCAGCGTCGGCAATTCCCAGTTGACCCAGGATCTTTTCCGCGGTCTGGGGCATGAAGGGGGAGATGAGAACGGCGGTAAAGCGCAGACCCTCCAGAAGCTGGTAGAGGACGGTATCCAATCTTCCCGCTTTGGCGGGATCTTTGGCCAGGGCCCAGGGGGCCATTTCGTCGATGTATTTATTGGCCAGGTTGATAACTTCCCAGATGGAGATCAGGAAGCGGTGGAAGGCAAGCTCTCCCACCAGCTTTTCTGCTTCCTGAGCAACCCTCAGGGACGCGGCCTGAATCTCCCGGTCTCTCTCTTCCTGTGCTCCTGGATGAGGTACTTTACCCTGCCGGTACTTTTCCACCATGGCCAGGGTCCGGCTGACCAGGTTCCCCAGGTCATTGGCCAGGTCAGCGTTGATCCTGCCCACCAGGGCGGTTTCGCTGAAATTGGAATCCAGGCCGAAGGCCATCTCCCTCAGGAGGAAATAGCGGAAGGCGTCTAGGCCGTACTTGTCCTTGAGGTCCAGGGGTTTGACGATGTTCCCCCGGCTCTTGGACATTTTTGATTCGGAGACGATCCAGTAGCCGTGGACGTTCAGGTGATGATAGGGCGCAATGCCGGCGGCTTTGAGCATGGTGGGCCAGTAGATGGCGTGGGGCTTGAGAATGTCCTTGGCGATGAGATGCTGGCAGACCGGCCAGAAGTCGCCGTACCGCTCGCCCCCGGGGTAATCGACCCCGGTGAGATAGTTGATCAGGGCATCAAACCATACGTAAGTTACGTAGTTCGAATCGAAGGGCAGGGAAATTCCCCACTCCAGGCGGCTTTTGGGGCGGGAGATGCACAGGTCCTCGAGGGGTTCGCTGAGAAAAGCCAGGACCTCGTTGCGGTAGCGCTCCGGGCGGATGAAGTCCGGGTGGGCCTGGATGTGGTCGATCAGCCACTGCCGGTACTTGCTCATCCGGAAGAAATAATTTTTCTCTTTGATGAACTGGGGCTCGGTCCCGTGGTCCGGGCATTTGCCCTCCACGAGCTCCTTCTCGGTGAGAAAGCGCTCGCATCCCCGGCAGTAATGCCCGCCGTATTCGCCGAAGTAAATATCCCCCGCATCGTAGACTTTCTGCAGGATATGCTGGACTACTTTTTTATGGGCCTCTTCGGTGGTGCGGATGAAGCGATTAGGGGTGATGTTGAGCTTGGGCCAGAGAGCCCGGAAGAGGCCGCTGATGCGATCGGCATAAGCTTGAGGAGTTTCTCCCGCCGCCCGGGCGGCCTGGGCCACCTTGTCGCCGTGCTCGTCCGTTCCGGTCAAGAAAAAGGTTTCGTATCCCGCCAGCTTATAAAAACGATTCAATACATCCGCTACAATGGTGGTGTAGGCGTGGCCGATGTGTGGTTCCGCGTTTACATAATAGATGGGGGTGGTGAAATAGACCCGTTTCATTATCCCTTCCTGATCCGTTCAAAGAATGATTCTTCCCGGATTTCGTCAAAACCGACTTCCACTTCTTTCCCGTCGTCCAGGGCGACTTTCACCGTCTGGTTCATAATATTCTGGTGGCTGACCTTCCCCGGGCCCTGGGGAGTGACCACCCTCTTCCCCAGTTTGGGCAGGTCTTTCTTCATCTCGGAGTAGGTGTCCACCTCGTACGCCAGGCAGCACATGAGGCGGCCGCAGGCCCCGGAGATCTTCTGGGGATTCAGGGCCAGGTTCTGCTCTTTGGCCATTTTCACCGAGACCGGCTCGAACTCCTTCAGAAAGGCGCAGCAGCAGAACTCCCTGCCGCAGGTCCCCAGTCCGCCGATCATCTTGGCCTCGTTGCGGACTCCGACCTGGCGCATCTCGATACGGGTTTTGAAGGCGCTGGCCAGGTCTTTCACCAGGGCCCGGAAGTCAACCCTCCCCTCGGAGATGAAATAGAAGATGATCTTGCTTCCGTCGAGGAAGGATTCAACCCCGATCAGCTTCATGGGGAGTTTGTGCTCCTGGATCTTGGCCAGGCAGACCTTTTTGGCCTCCCGCTCGCGGATCAGGTTGCGTTGGCCCTGCTCCATATCCTGTTGGTCCGCCAGGCGGAGAACCTTTTTCAAGGTCTTGAAATTTTTTGGATCCCGCTCCAGGGGCATGCGGACCACGAAGACCAGTTCCGGCCCCCGTTCGGTCTCCACCACCACGATGTCCCGTTCTTTCAGGGTGAAACCCGTGGAATCGTAGTCGTAGATCCTCCCGAGATCCCGAAATTTAACGCCGACGACTTTCATAAAAGAGTGCCTTGAGTGCCTAAAGTGCGC
>JAPLIW010000238.1 GCA_026388915.1 Deltaproteobacteria bacterium | reverse complement strand
CGCTTTTCCTTTTCCCTTGTCCAAGCCTTTGTACATCTCCCGGAAAGTCTTGGAGGAGAAGGGAGGCATCTTTCTGCGCCGGTCCAGGCCGATGGCGGATTCCATCAGCGCCCGGGCGGGCCCGATGGAAAAGGCCAGGTTGACCAAGGGGGCCAGGGTATTTCCGACCCGGCAGGCCAGGTGGGTGTCGGCGATGAACCGGTCCTTGAAAGACTGCCCCCTGCTTTTCACGTGATGGGCCCGGGCCATGAGCGAAACCCAGGGGATGTCCACGCCGGTGGGGCACTCGGTGAGGCACCGTTTGCAGTTCACGCACCCATCCATCACCTTCTTCAACTCGTCCGAGGCCAAGAAGGCCTGGGGGTCCAGGTTTCCCGACATCAGTTCCCGCAGAAGGCTGGCTTTGGCCCGGCCGAGGTACGACTCATCGTTCGTGGCCATGGCCAGCGGGCAATAGGAGCGGCACTTGCCGCAGCCGTGGCAGGCCTCCACCTCCGCGCCCAGGGTCTCCCCGTCGAAAGCGCTTCCGGTGAACACATGGTGGTATTCGGCGCCGAACTTCAGGTGTTTGCTCATGAGGTCGGGGTCGCTTCCCACCACCCTTCCCGGGTTCAGCACATTCTCCGGGTCGAAGAGCTTTTTCAGCTCCACAAAGGCGGGGTAAAGCCTGGGGTACTGCCGCGGCACGTAGGCCGTTCGCAGGAGGCCGTCCCCGTGCTCTCCGCTGATGGTCCCTTTGAGGCGCAGCACCAGGTCGCAGCTTTCATCGGTAATTCTCCGCATCCGGGCCACATCCGCGGCGTTCTTCATGTCCAGAAAGACCATAACGTGGAGGTTCCCGTCCCCGGCGTGGCCGTAGATGCTGGCCTCCGCCCCGTTGTGTTTCAAAATCTCCCGCAGGCCGGCGATGTACTCGCCCAGACGGCGGGGGTGGACCGCGGCATCCTCGATGAAGGCGATGGGTTTCTTGGGCCCTTTGACTTTATTGAGGATGGGGCCGGAGACGCTTCTCACCTTGGTGAGCATCTCCCTGTCCCTGGCGTCCCGGGCGGCCTTGAAGGAGACGGCCAGTTTTTCCTCCTGGATCAGCCGCTGCTCCACCCGGCGCATCTTTTCCTGGAGCTCTTCCTCCGACTGGCCTTCAAACTCCACGAAGAGGGTCGCCTCGATCCCCTCCGGCAGGTACGGTTTCATCTCTTGGTACTTGCCCCGGGCCAGGTCGATGATCTGCTTCTCCATGATCTCCAGCATGGTGGGGGAGAATTTCAGGATTTCCACCGTGGCCCTCCCCACGGTGTCCAGCGTGTCGAAATAGAAAAACGCGGTATGAGTCTTTCCCCCCGGGTCGGCCAGGCGGAGTTTGGCTTCGGTGAAAATTCCCAGCGTTCCTTCAGACCCCACCAGGAGAGGCGTCAGGTCCAGGGAGTCGTTCTTGCGAACCTGCCAGAGGTCGTAGCCGCAGGAATTCTTCATGGTGTCGGGCTTTTCTTCCCGGAGGGGTCCCTGATAACGCCCCAGAAGGTCCAGGAGGTCCCTGTATATTTTCTTCTCCAACCCATCGGTTCCGCCGGAAGACCCAAGGCCGGCCACGGTTCGCGGCCCGGTCTGGATGATCTCCCCGCTGGAGAGGACCACCTCCAGGGACTCCACCCAATCCCGGGTGGCCCCGTATTTGATAGCATGGGGGCCGCTGGAGTTGTTGGCGATCATGCCACCCAGGGCGCAGTAATCGGTGGTCGAAGGGTCGATGGGAAAGAATTTCTTTAGGGGTTTCAGAAAGGCGTTCAGCCTTCCCAGAATGACGCCGGGCTGCACCCGCACCCACTTCTTCTCCGGGTCGACCTCCAGGATCTGATTCATGTACCTCATGAAATCGAGGATGATCCCCTCTCCGATCCCCTGCCCTGCCCGGCCCGTGCCCCCACCCCGGGCGGTCAGGGGGATCCCGTTCTTGCCCGCGTACCGAACACACTGGACCACATCTTCCTTATGTCGGGGTTGGACAATCACCATGGGGCGGACGGAATAGATGCAGGCCCCGCTGCTGTATATCGTCCGGCTCAATTCATCGGAGAGAACATTTCCTTCCACGATTTTCTTCAAATCGGAAGCGATCGCTTCAACCTTGCTTTCGGCCATCATCGATCTCCTTCATCCCTTCTTCATCCTGGCAACCTATCCTACTACTTTTCCCCGGGATCCATTAATGATCTGGGTCAGGGGGAAAAATCAAGGGTTTTTTCTCCTGCCATCCTACGCTTCCTGACCTTGTTAGGGTTCGGGCCAGAGGATTCCTGGCCATAAGCATCGGCGGGTCATAAATTATTTAGAAACTTCCCGCTTTTCTTACCGCAAATAGAGGCGAGAGAGAATTTTCCCAAATTCCGAATCCCTCCGAAAAAGGCAATCAACTTTGTTAATTCGATACAGATACGCCCCCTCTTAGATGGACGCCACTGCCTCATGGTTATGGTCAGGAATTCTCTGGCCCGAACCCTATCGCCAGAGCCTTTCCTTTCAGGTACGGGACGGCTTTCTTTCTCCCTCTACTTCGACCAGACAGCTGTTGCAGGGGAAGGCTCCGGCAGGAGATTTCTTGTCCACCGTGAGAACATTCACGCAGCCGCCCCGGTCTACTCCCTTATCGTCAGGGTCATACCACGAACCGGCCTCCAGGCTTACCACCCCGGGCATGATCCGGTCCGTCACCTTAGCCCTCCGGATCATCTGCCCCCGATCGTTGAAAATCCTGACG
>JAPLIW010000290.1 GCA_026388915.1 Deltaproteobacteria bacterium | reverse complement strand
CGGAGAGGCGCAATCCGCGCATACCCCCGTCTGCCCGCAGGGGGGTTTGTAGCCCAGCCGCTTCACGTTCATGGGGGCCACCCACTCTTTCACCTTTTTGTGAGCCTCATGGATGTCTTTGACGATTTTGTTGACCCCGCATAGCAGCACGACCTTCTTGGGCCCGAAGATCATGGGGGCGACCCGGTTCCCGGTGGCATCGATGTTGTACAGCTTTCCGTCCTCGGTGACCGCGTTGCTGCTGCAGACAAAGACGTCGGCGGAAAAAATCGCCCGCCGGATCTTGCCCCCCTCTTCCGGGGAAAGGCCTTTGGCAAAGGGGTTCAGCAGCTTGACCGGCCGCTTCTGAACGGCGTCATAGAAGCCGATCTGGTTCAGGGTCATCGATCCGCCCACCCCCACGGTGGCCCCTTCGGGGATCGATTTCCAGAGCGCCTCCAAAGCGTCCGCGGCTTTGGGAAAGTACTGGGCGTCGAAGTTGTTCTTCTTCAAGGCCTGAATGGTCCTTTGGGCCTGCATCTCACCGTACCACTGATGAAACTGAGTCATTCTGTAATCCTCCTTAAAAGAAATTTAACCGCAGAGCACGCAGAGACCGCAGAGAAAATGAAAAGCACAGGAACGATGGAATACTGGAATGATGGAATAATGGGTAAAAGCAACAAAAATTGTAACCCCATTCTTCCATTATTCTAATAGTCCTAATAGTCCATTACCTTTTTACGGCTCTGCCGCGCTTTACTACTTACGTTCAAACTCTGGGATTTTTATTAACCAAAAAGCACCCCCCCACCCTATCCCTCCCCCTCGAGGGGGGAGGGGAGGGAGGGGGTGATTCCTTTTGGTTGCGGCTTTGCCGCGCTGTGTTCTCTTCGCCCCCTGCTTCAGGCCCCTATGTTTTCAGCCTTTTACTCTATGCTCTCTGCTCCACGCTCTTCAATACACCGAACGGCCTCCGGAGATATCATAGCACTGCCCGGTGACGAAAGAGGCCTCATCGGAAGCCAGGAATTTCACCACCGCCGCCACTTCTTCGGGCCTCCCCAGCCTTCCCATGGGAATCTTAGAAGTAAGGAAGGCCCTCTGTTCC
The DNA here is from genome assembly GCA_026388915.1 of Deltaproteobacteria bacterium. Lineage (GTDB taxonomy): Bacteria > Desulfobacterota > SM23-61 > SM23-61 > SM23-61 > SM23-61. Next base: position 6,154 of record JAPLIW010000290.1, on the reverse strand, counting down.
GGGCTCATGTTTTTGGCCATGTCGGTTTCCAGCAGGGCTGGCGACACGGCGTTGATCCGGATCCGGGTGGCGGCCAGCTCTTTTCCCAGGGTCTTGGTCAGGGTGATAATCCCCCCCTTGGAAACTGAATAGGGGGCCATATTGGGATTTCCTTCTTTGCCGGCCACGGAGGCGATGTTGACGATGCTGCCGCTCCCCTGCTTTTTCATGACCGCAAGAACCGCCTTGCAGCAGAGGAAAGTTCCTTTCAGGTTCACGGCGATCACCTCATCCCATTGATCCTCGGGATACTCCGCCACGGAGAGGGCGGGACCCAGGATCCCGGCGTTGTTCACCAAAACATCGATCCGCCCGAATTTCTCCACCGTTTCCGCGACCATCTTCTGCACCTCGGGCCATCGGCTCACATCCACCCGGATCGCCAGGGATTCCCCTTTCCTCTGCCGGAGGACGGCCGCCTTCTCCTGGGCGCTGGCCCAGTCAATCTCCGCGATGACCACCTTGGCCCCGTCCCGGGCCAGCCTCTCGGCGATGGCCCACCCCAGTCCCTTTCCGGCCCCGGTTACAACCGCCACTTTTCCCGATAAATCCATCCAAACCTCCCGAAGAAACAATAAAGAGTGGAAAATTGGAATAATGGAATGTTGGAATGGGGGGTTATAAAATTTCTTTCCTTATTCCTTTTTCCCACCTTTCCATTATTCCATTCTTCCAGTTTTTCTAACCCATTATTCCCTTGCTTCTCTATCCCCTTCTCTGGCCCATCAAGGTGAGCATGCTGACCACTTTGCCGACGGCCCTCTTGACCTCCTGGCCCCTTTTCCCCCTTTCCAGGAAATCCTCCATCAGGTCCTCGGCGATCACCGCCCGTTCCGAACGGGTCCCCTTGGAAAGGATCAACCGGTATTCCTTCTCTTCCTTCAACACCGCTTCCAGCCGGGCTCCCTTGTCCAGAGACCGGACGATCTTCTTCATCTCCTCTTCGATTTTTTCCGGGTCCATTTCTAAACTCCTCTGGCTGGGTCCCCTCTCATTCCTTCCGGGGAGTACGATTTAGAGGAAAGGCACAAGACTCATGACATTTTAAAATTTTTCTGCTATAAACCTATCAGCCGGCCACTCAACAGGTTAGATTATACTCTAACATCCACGGGCCGCAAACTGCTTATTTGAACAGGAGAGGCCCAAATGATCGGAAAATTCCGGGTTGGTCTGTTCTCCGGGTTGATCGCTCTGGTTCTGACCTTTTCCCCGGCCCAGGCCCAGAAGGAAAAGGCTCCGCCCCCCAAGCCCAAGGCGGCTCCGGCGGAGAAGATCGATGAGGGAATCTGCTTTGGGTGCCACTCCGAGATCGAAAGCCTGAAAACCAAAGGAAAGCACGCCAAAGCGGTCTCCTGCGTCGGCTGTCATTCGAACCTGCAGGCCCACCTCGATGACACCGGGAAAAAACCCGTGACCCGCCTCGACCTGGAAAACTGCGGGGGGTGCCACAAGGAGCAGTATCAATCCTACCTGGCGGCCAACCTGAAATCCAAAGCCAGGGTGGAAAAATCCACCACCACCAGCCGGTCTCCCATGTCGGATAAACTCCTCGTGCCCCACGGATTCACCAAGGAGCATGACGAGCCCCGTTCGCACGCCTTCATGGTCATCGACCACATGATCGTGGACCGCGCCTATGGCGGGCGGTTCCAGCTGAAGGACTGGACTTACATCGATAAAACCGGCAAGCTGTGGGATGTCGTCACGGACACGGGCAAGGAGCTCCCCCAGACTGCCAAGGCGGCGAACACGGTTTGCTTCACCTGCAAGACTTCCGATCACGTCTTAAAGTGGTCCTATATGGGGGACCCGAACCCGGCGGCTCCCCTGAAGCGGGGTTTGAATCCGGAGGCCGTTGAAATGGCCAAAAACCACTTGCAAAATATCATGGGTTGTATTCACTGCCACGATCCTCACGCGGGAAAACCCCGGGTGATCCGCGATGCCCTCATCGAAGCGGTGGTGGACCGCGGCGAGGGAACCTATCCCTATGACCCCAAGAAGAGCAAGGAGATCACCATCGAGAAGATCACCTTCAAGCGGGACGGGAAGGATTTCCGGGCTATCGGGATTTTGAACAAGCCGGATTCCAACGTAATGTGCGCCCAATGCCACGTGGAATACAACTGCAACCCCGGCTTCAACCCCCAGACCGGCGCGGCCATCGGGATGGACAGCCGTCTGACCAACTATTACCCCTGGGTGAATGTCTTCGACCTCCAGAAGAGGTATGAGAGCATCGGCTTCAAGGATTTCCGGCACGCGGTGACCGGAGCGGCTCTCACCAAGATTCAGCACCCCGAGGTGGAGACGAACTGGGGGTCCAAGCACGAGAGAGCCGGAGTGGAGTGCAAAGACTGCCACATGCCCAGGGTGAAGGCCAAGGGAAAGCAATACACGTTCCACGGCCAGCGCAGCGCTCGGTACATCCTGAAGGACACCTGCGTGCGTTGCCATTCCAAATGGACCCCCGAAGAAGCCGAGTACCAGGTCGATGCGATCCAGAACTACGTCCGCGGCAAGATGCGGAAGGCGGAATTCTGGCTGGGCGAGCTGATCAACGCTTTCATCCGCGCCAGGGAGCTGGGCGTGAGCGAGGACATCCTGAAGGAGGCCCGCAAGGAGCACGACCGGGCCCATATTCTCTGGGAGTGGTGGACGGCGGAAAACAGCGACGGGTTCCACAACCCCCAAGCCGCCCGGCAGTCGCTGGCGGAATCCATCGATGCTTCCCAGAAAGGAATCGAAATCCTGAACAAGGCCATCGGCCAAAAAGCAGCAGCCAAATAGAGCGATCAGCGGTCACTAGGGGCGATTCATGAATCGCCCCTACGATCGCTATTTTGTCGGAATCACCCAGAACGACTCCCGCCGCATGGCCACCTGGATTTCCTGCCCTTCTTGGAGACCCAGATTCCGGAAAACATAATTGGGAAGGTTGACCTCCAGATGAACATCCAACCCGCTGGGCCGGAATAAGACCCAGCGGTGAGTCCCGCGATCCAGAATCCTCTTAATTTCGCCCCCGAATATATTTCCCCGCAAAGATTCCTTGACCGGTTTGCCCGGCCGCAGAATCATCACCTCCTCGGGGCGGAGGTAGAGAATCACTTCTTCTCCCGTGGAGACGCTTCTGGCAGTATGGCCGGGCGGGATAACGATTTTCCTCCCCCAGAGACCGATGGTCATGGAACCTTCTGTGCCCTCGGTTTTCAGAACTCTTCCCGGAAAAAGGTTTCGCAACCCCAAAAACCGGGCAACATCCAGGGTGCGGGGGTGGAGAAAGACCTCCTCCCGCTGTCCGCTCTGCTCGAGCCTGCCGCCGATGAGCACATTGATTCTCCCTCCCAGGAGGTAGGCTTCATCCAGATCGTGGGTTACATGGAGGGCGGTGAAGCCCAGCGACCGGTGCAGGGAGATAAGCAACTGCTGGATCTCGTTCTTCAAAGCCGGGTCCAGCGCAGCCAACGGTTCATCCAGAAGGAGCAAACGGGGGGAAGGGGCCAGAGCCCTTCCCAGGGCGACTCGCTGTTTTTCTCCGCCACTCAGCCCGTGCGGGTAGCGCTGGAGCAGGTGCTCGACCTTCAAAGTCTCGACCAACCGGGCAAGGTGGGAGCCGTCCCTAAGAAAGTTTTTCGGGGAAGCCCTCAGTCCGAAAGCGAGATTCTTCTCCACCGTAAGGTGGGGGAAAAGGGCCAAATCCTGCGGGACGTAGGAGATCCCCCGCTTTTCCGGGGGCAGGTGCTGGACTTCTTCTTCGCCGATAAGGATCTGCCCCCCGGGGATCTTTCTTAACCCTACAATGGACTCCAGGATGAGGGTCTTCCCCGCCCCCGTCGGCCCCAGGAGGACGTTGAAAGCCCCCTCCTTCACGGTGAGATTCAGATTTTCGATCCGGAAATTCCCCAGGAAGAGATTCAGTCCCCGCACTTCGATCATAGGACTTGGGCCCTCTTTTCCACCAGGCGAACGGCATACAGGGCCGTGAGTCCGATGCCGGCGAGAATCAAGATCAGGATGATGGTCTTGGGAATGTCCGCCGAGGCCAGGCTCATGAAGATGGCGATGGGCATGGTCTCGGTCTTGAAGGCCATGGTCCCGGCCAGCATGACGGTGGCCCCGAATTCTCCCACGGCTTTGGCCCAGCAGAGAATCATGGCGCTCAGAATTCCCCGGAAGGAAAGGGGCAGGGTGATCTTCCAAAAAGCCTCCCAGGCGTTCGACCCCAGGGACCGGGCCACGGCCTCATACCGCGGGGAGATCTCGTCCAGGGCGGTCTTCATGAGACGGGTCGCCAGGCCCGCGATGGTGGCGAACTGGGCCAGTACGATCCCCGGAAATTCGAAGACGAATAAAATTCCCCTCTCCTGGATCACGTTTCCGACAGGAGTGTTGAAGAAGACCAGCAGGCCGGCCCCCAGGGCGACCGGGGACATGATCATGGGAAGTTCCAGCAGCGTGTCCACCATCTTCTTCCCCGGGAATTGGAAGCGGGAAAGAGCGTAAGCGGCGGGCAATCCGATGATCACTGCCAGTAGCATGGCCGCCGTCGCGGTGACGAGACTCAGTCGAATGGAGAAAAGGGTATCCGGGGCCAGAAGGATAGCCAGAAATCTTGGCCCTTCCAGAAAGGTGAGCAAAGACAGGATGAGAACGGCATAGAATAAAAAAAGTACCAGCGCCGCAATGATTGCCGTCTTCCCGAAATTCATGCTTTATCCTTTTCTCCGTATTTTCATTTCTCCGTGTCCCCGGGTCTCCGCGTCCGTCTCACCCCGCGTCTCCGTGTTTGTCTCACCCCGCGTTGCCTTTTCCCCCTTTCGCCTTTCCCCCGCGTCCCAGCGTCCCCGTGTCTCCGCGTCCGTCTTTCCCCGCATCGCCCCTCTGTTTTTTTCTTCCCCCTACACCCTGCCCCCTTGTTTTTTATTCCGCATTCCACATTCCGAATTCCGCATTCTCCTCTCCCTGCCCCCTGCCCCCTCATTTCCCCCGTCTCTTCCATCTCCCCGGCAGGACATACTCGCCTCCCACCGGGGTCTCCGGGAGGGCGTATTTGCGTGCTTCCCCCACGTCCAGCAGGTAGCCATGTTTTCTGAAGATTTCCTTGCCATCTGTCTGGGTGAGGAAGCGTATGAAATCCTCCGCCAGTTCGCGGTTTCTGGTGAAGGCGGAAACCGCCGCCGGGATGTAGCCGATCCGGGGAATCTGCTCCGGCTTGAGGAGTATAGTCTCTATCCTTTCCGGGTCCCAGTACTGGAAAACCCGCCAGCCGACGACCGCATCGACCCCCTTCAAGGAGATGATATTGGCGGTCTTCTCACAGCTCTCCACGGTAGTCACCAGATTCTTGCGAAACCGCTCTCTTTCATCGCCCCTCAGATTTTTCTCCACCACCTCCACCGCGTACGTCCCCACGCAAACCCCTTCCGGATCGGCAATGGCCAGTCGCAGGCCAGGTTTCAACAGATCCCTCAGGGAGCGAATCTTCCGAGGATTTCCCTTCTGGACGTTGATCGCGGGAACGAGATAGGTAATGATCCTTTCTGTTTCTGGAAAGACCAGCTTTTCCCTCTTGGCCTTCTCCATAAAATCCGAAGACCCGGGAAAATACACATCCCCCATCCGGGAAAGCTTCATCTGGGAAAGGACAAAGCCGGAGCCTCCGAAGGTAACCCGGACCTGGACCTTCGCCTTCTGCCCGAAAGTCCGGGCTGCTTCCTCGGTCGGGGGTTTGCTCGCCGCCCCGGCGAAAACCAGCAGGGACCGAGGAGAAGCAGAGGAAGAAGGAACGATCACTGCCATAGCTAATAGTGCTAAAATTGACAAAAATGCGTTGGATGAATTGACATTGCTCTGAGTCCTGCGCATCGCTGGACGGCGAAGCAATCTCCCCCACCCTCGCCCTCGCCGAAGCTGTGAAAAATTCCCATAAATCACCCCCACCCTCGCCCTCCCCGAAGCTGTGAAAAATTGGTTTTCAGCCGTCACCCCGGTGAAAACCGGGGTCCAGTAAGTTCGTAACACCTTGAAAACACTGGATTCCGGCTTTCGCCGGAATGACGTAAAAAAGAACTGAATCGATTTTTTCACACCTTCCCCCATCGAGGGGGAG
>JAPLIW010000941.1 GCA_026388915.1 Deltaproteobacteria bacterium | reverse complement strand
TGTGAAAAAATCGAATTAGTTCTTTTTCACGTCATTCCGGCGAAAGCCGGAATCCAGTGTTTTCAAGGATTTACGAACTTACTGGACCCCGGTTTTCACCGGGGTGACGGCTGAAAATCAATTTTTTCACACCTTCGGGGGCAAGGGGGGATTTGCGCGGAGGGTAGGGCGATACAAAACCTCCGCGGGGATTGGTGGTTCTCGACGGTTTTCTCTGGGATAGGTGAGGCAAGAACACTGGAGCCGGTCATGAGTCTAGTCAACAAACTAAAGCAAAGCAATTATCAGATTGCCATTATCAGCGTAATCCTGATCGTGGTCCTCGGCTCCTGGAAGCCTCACGTGCTCGTCGAAGGCTTTCAGAGGGCCTGCCTGTATGCCGTGATCGCCCTCCCCATGGCCCTCATCCTGGGAATTGTGGGCATCATCAATCTGGCTCACGGCGAATACATGATGCTGGGGGCGTACTTTGCCTACAGCCTCAACGTATATATCGGAATGGACCCGCTGGTGGCCATCGTGCCCGCCTTGATCGCCTTTTTCCTGATCGGAATGGCAAGCTATCGGGCCATCATCAAGTACGTCCTGGGAACCCCGGAGCTGAATCAGCTGTTATTGACCTTTGGCCTGGCAATGATGTTGGAACAAATGGCCAACTTGATATGGACCTCCCGTCCCATCAAGTTGCCCCTGCAATATGTCTCGGCCTCGGCCACCATCGGCTCCTTTACCTTCGGGACTTATGAATTTATCTATGTGGGTGCCGCCATGGTCGTGCTGGTGGGGCTCCAATTGTTCCTGAAACGAACCAGGATGGGACAGGCCGCTTTAGCTGTGGGGCAGAACCCCCGGGGAGCAAAATTGGTGGGCATCCATGTGGATCGAACCTATCTCCTTGTCTTCAGCCTTTCCATCGCCCTGATCGGGGCCCTGGGTGCGATCTTCATGACTCGCCACTCCATCTTTCCCTTGGTGGGGGGGGCCTTCACCATGAAGTCCTTCTGTCTCATCGCCATGGCGGGGATCGGGAATCTCATGGGGATCCTGTGGTGCAGCCTGATTCTGGGTTTGGCGGAGAACTTCGTCCTCTCCTTCCGGGGATATGCGGGCTGGGCGGATATTCTCTTCTTCGCCCTCATCGTTCTGGTGATCATGGTCCGCTCCCATCAGAGGAAGGTAAAATGAAAATACCGAGACCCCTTCTCTACCTCCTTGTGCTGGCGGTTCTTTTCAGCCTGCCTTTCTTCACCGGGGTCTATTTCCTCAACGTGATGGACCTCATCCTGATCTACATGGCCCTGGCCTTGAGCTGGGACATGCTGCTCCGGTCGGGGCAGATCTCCTTTGGCATGGCTGGCTTTTTCGGGGTGGGGGGATACGGGGCCGCTCTTCTTTTCCTGAACACGGGGGTCCATCCCCTCGTCAGCATCGTCCTGGGAGGCCTGGTCGCGGGGGTCCTCGCCTGGCTCATCGGGTCCGCGGTCCTGCAGCTTCGGGGCATGTACTTCGCCATCGTGACCCTGGCCCTGGCCGAGATTTTCCGGGTGATCGTGAGGAACCTGCCCGACCTCACCGGGGGGCCGGAAGGCACGATTCTTCCCCAGGCGATCTTCGCCGGGAATTCGACCTACACCTACTGGCT
>JAPLIW010000166.1 GCA_026388915.1 Deltaproteobacteria bacterium | reverse complement strand
TGCCCGTGGGGGCCGAAAAATGGCGGCACGATCCTTTTGGGGGGGAGATTGCAGAAGGCAGGATCTGGGGGCGCGGGGCGGCGGATATGAAGGGCGGCCTGGCGGCCATGATGGCAGCCATGAAGGTCCTCGCCGAAGCCGGAGTCCCTTTGCGGGGAGATCTGATCCTGGCGGCGACCGCCGGTGAGGAAATCGACTCGTTGGGGGCGACGGAAGTGGCCAAAATGCTGAGCCGTGAGCCGATCCAGGCTCTCTTTATCGCCGAGCCGACCTACAATGAAATCTTCATCGCCGAAAAAGGGGTTTTCTGGGTGGAGGTAGAAACCTTCGGCAAGACCGCCCACGGCTCCATGCCGGACCAGGGGCGAAACGCAATCCTGATGATGGTGAAGATCATCCAGGAGTTCGAGAGACTGGAAATCCCCTATAGAACACATCCGGTCCTGGGAGGATTTACCCGGAGCATCAACACCATTTCCGGGGGGGTCAAGACCAACGTGGTTCCCGATTACTGCGCGGTGACCATTGATATGCGAACGGTGCCCGGCCAGGAGCATTCGGCGATCCTGCGCCAGTTGGAAAATATCCTCAAAGGCCTGGGCAGGAAAGATCCCGATTTCAGGGCCGCGGTGAAAGCCATCAATGACCATTCTGCGGTGGAAACATCCCCTTCGGAGCCGGTCCTGCAAAAATTTTCTTCCCTCGTCGCCGAGATGACCGGGCAAAAGGCAGTGTTGAAAGGGGCCAATTATTTCTCCGATGCCGTCGGGTTCCTGCCGGTTCTCAAGGCTCCCCTGATCTTGTTCGGGCCCGGTGAACCCGGGCAGGCGCACCAGCCGAACGAGCAAGTGGAAGTCTCGAAGCTGGTCGAGGCGGCCAGGATTTTCACCGTGACCGCGGGAAGGTTGCTGGGGGGGTCCACGGGCGTTTGATTTTTATTGATTTGGCGTACCTCTTTTAGTAGGCTTTTTCAAGAAGAATTCCTGCAAACAGGTTCACGAAAGAAAGGAAGGAGTTAAAAATGGCAGCCGATTTCACGAAAGAAGATCTGGAAGCGTTGCGCAAATGGCCGACCCCGGCCATTTCCAACGCCATTGAACTTTTCAACATCCAACCCCGGAATGTAGGGTTTATGCTGCCGGAGGTCGGGTGCCAGTTGCCCGATCTGGGAATCATGATCGGGTACGCGGTTACGGCGGTGATTACCGCGGATACTTCGGAGGGTCGCCGGGTCCCCCCGCCGGAATGGTGGGAAATGATCAAGAAGACCCCGGGGCCCAGAGTGCTCGTGATGCATGATTTAGACCGGCCGGTGATCGGCTCTTTCTGGGGCGAAGTAAATGCCAACATCCACAAAGCGCTGGGATGCGCCGGCGTGGTCACGGATGGATCCGTGCGGGACCTCGATGAAGTAAGAGAGCTAGGATTCCACTTCTACTCCAGCTGCGTCACCGTATCCCACGCCTACGTTCATCTCGTTGAAATCGGCGTTCCGGTCAAGGTCGGGGGACTGGTGGTTAAGCCCGGTGATCTTCTCATGGGAGACAAGCACGGGGTCATCAAGGTTCCCCGGGAGATTGCCAAAGATGTTCCCAAGGCCGCCCAGATGATGGAAGACTGGGAAAGGAAGGTGATCAACTTCTGCAAGTCAAAGGAATTTAACACCGAGGGATTGAAAGAAAGATTCATGTCGCCCAGGCCGGCATGGCCCCCGAAATGACAGGGGGCAAGGGCAGGGTGTAGGGTGTAGGGGGGGGTGTAGGGAGAAAAAGTTTGGAGTAATTTAGTTCTCACCATCCACATTTCACATTGGTTAGCGCAGAGGGCCGCTATCGCTTTCGGGTAGCGGCTCTTTTTTGGGGAATAGATAGCCTGCTAGGAAGAAATTCTCCATCCTGCGGAAATAAATTCCCCCCTTCCAGCTGCCCATAATTTAAAAAACAAAATAATATCAGTAGATTTTGCCCTTCTCCCGGCAGGCATGGGGCTTGCTATTTCCTCTTGAGTAAGGAAAACCGACCTCAAACCATCAAGAGGAAAAAGCCTGCCACCCATGAAAGCCGGCGTCCGTCAAAGAGCCGCAGTCTTTATTTCGCTGCTCCCATTGATCTCCCTGGTGCTCCTGCTATCCCCCATTCCGGCAACCGGGGCTGAAGATGAGGGCTGGCCCCTGTCCATCCTCAAATTCGCCGGCGGCCTGGCATCGGGAGCCTTGATCCATGAGGGGAGTCACGCTCTGGTCGCCGCTTCAACCGGGACCCACCTGACTTGGGAGGCTGGAACCTACAACCAGCCCATCGGGTTCACCGACCACGCGAAGAGCGACGCCAATGGCCTGGCGATCTATTCGGCGGGATTCATAGCCCAGGCCGCGGGGGCGGAGATCATCCTTCAGGTGGACGGAATCGACAAGAACGACAATTATGTTCGCGGAATGATGGCCTGGAACGTGGTGAACCCGATCCTCTACTCCTTCGACTACTGGGTCTTCCACCGAACGAACAAGAAGAACGGAAATACCTACCAGGGAGACTTGCAGGGGATCGAAAACTATTCCAACCAGACGACGGCCAATATGTTCGCCGCTTCCTTCTCCGCCGTCGCCCTGTTCCAGGGGTACCGCCTCTTGAAAAGCCAGACCTGGGCTCCGGACTGGCTGAAGGGTGAATCGCACCGCCTCGGCTTTACGCCCCTCCGCTCGGGGGGCCTGGTCATGACCTACCAATTCAGATTCTAGCCATTCTTATCGGAAATTTCGGCCTCCAAATCCGAATATCGAAATCCGAAACCTATCCGTAATCTCAAAATCGATTTTTAGAACTCCTTTGCCCGAACCATTGGGGTTTTGAAAATTCGTGCTTCGAGTTTCGAATTTTAGCAATTTTTTGATGATCTCGTAAAAAGTCGAAATTCCATAAAATTCGTCATTCCGGCGAAAGCCGGAATCCAGGGTTCCCGGTGAAAACCGGGATCCAGTCTATGAGATGGTTCCCGACTTTCGTCGGGACGACGTCTGGACCCCGGCTTTCGCCGGG